>DATNCZ010000519.1:0-4178 GCA_035553335.1 Gemmatimonadaceae bacterium | reverse complement strand
GCTGACGACGCCGAGATGGCTGCGATCGACGTCTTCAACGAACGACTCCAGGCGAATGGTCACTGGGTCTTCGCCTGCGGACTCGGCGCGCCGGACACGGCCACCGTGATCGACAACCGCCACGGCGAGGAAATGTTCACCGACGGGCCGTTCGTGGAGTCCAAGGAATACCTCGCCGGCTTCTGGGTCATCGACGCGACCGATCTCGACGTCGCGCTCAAGCTCGCCGTCGCGGGCTCGAAGGCGTGCAATCGCAAGGTCGAAGTTCGGCCGTTCCTTCCCAACCCTGAGTGATGGACGTCCAGGAAGCGATCACCCGCGCGCACCACGAGGAGTGGGCCCGCGTGGTCGCCGCCCTGGCGAAGCGCTTCGGCAATCTCGACGTCGCCGAAGAAGCAGCTGCCGAGGCATTCGCGACCGCGGTCGTGAGATGGCCGGCGGACGGCGTGCCTCCAAATCCAGGCGCGTGGCTGATGACCGCGGCCAATCGCAAGGCCATCGACTGGATCCGACGCGAGAACAAGCGCGACGGCAAGCAGAGGGAGGCGCAGATGCTTTACATCGACAACGAGCCCGAGCCGCTCGATGCGATCGGCGACGAACGGCTGCGGTTGATCTTCACCTGCTGCCATCCTGCTCTCTCGATGGAGGCGCGCGTGGCGCTCACGCTGCGCATGGCCGGCGGGCTGACGGTGGCGGAGATCGCTCGCGCCTTCTTCGTGCAGGAGACGACGATGGGGCAGCGGATCACCCGCGCGAAGGGGAAGATCCGCGTAGCTCGCATTCCATATCGCACGCCATCGGTGGAGGATCTTCCAGGGCGCGTCTCCGGAATACTCGCCGTGCTGTTCCTCGTCTTCAACGAAGGCTACCTGGCGACGGGACCCGACGCCGATCCGATCCGTCCTGCGCTCACCGCCGAGGCGATCCGGCTCACGCGGCTGGTGCACGCGCTCATGCCGGACGACGGTGAGGTGACCGGACTGCTCGCGCTCATGCTGCTCATCGAGGCACGCAGGACGACGCGAGTTTCCGAGAGTGGCGAGCTGGTCCCGCTTGGAGAGCAGGATCGTGCGAGCTGGGATGCGGCGATGATCGCCGAGGGACATCGATTGGTGCGTGAGCGACTGGCTTCCGGCGTGGCTCCGGGGCGCTACCAGATTCACGCGGCGATCAACGCGGTGCACACCTCCGCCCGACACGTGCGGGATACTGACTGGTCGCAGATCGTCGCGCTGTACGATCAGCTCGCTCGCATCGATCCGTCGCCGGTCGTCACGCTTAACCGCGCCATCGCGGTCGGCGAGGTCGATGGTCCGCGAGCGGCGCTCGCGATCGTCGACGCGCTCGATCACACGCTCGCCGGCTATCACGCCTACCATGCGACACGCGCCGACCTGCTGCGGCGGCTGGGATCGATTCCGGAGGCGCGCGCGGCGTACGACAGGGCGATCGAGCTCTCGGGGAACGCGGCGGAGAGCGCGTACCTCGCGCGTCGACGTGACAGGGTGGAGTAGCTCGCGGGCGTACGAGGCCGCAGTGCGGAGTGGGTGGAGTGGGGTCAGGTCTTGCGCCGTGCGTCGCTCCCGGTCATTGCAGTGTTTCGCAAAACCCTGCGGTACATTGGCCGCACGATCGGCGACGACTTCGGTATCAAATACTCGCGCATGAGCCGGATCGACAGCAACTCAGAGTGTCAGCGCGCACGGGGCAAGACCTGACCCCGTTTCACCGTTTGGATCGAACGCAACTCAGAGTGTCAGCGCGCACGGGGCAAGACCGCGTTTCATTTTATCTTATACTGCATTCTTCGCAGTATAAGACGGGCTCTGAACCGCGGAGCTACGCTATAAGTGTGTGGTGCACCACGAGTTGCGTCTTGCGTGGATGCGAAGCGGGAGCATCTTACACTGCGTGCCTGCAGTGTTTTTGAAGCAGAGCTTGGCAGTCCAATACGCGTTAGGCTACTACTCGCTGAGAAATTATGTACGTCGTCTTTCTTCACGGTCCCGTTGCTTCTGGCAAGCACACGATCGGCCTTCAGCTAAGCGGCATGACCGGACTGCCACTTTTTCACAATCACGTCGCAGTGGATGCGGCCTTGACGCTGTTCCCGTTCGGGAGCAATGCCTTCAAGAGAATGCGTGCTACCGTTTGGCTGACTGCATTCTGCGAGGCAGCCGAGTCAGGCCAGTCGTTCATCTTCACTTTTTGCCCTGAATCGACGGTCGAACCCACCTTGGTCGAGCAAATGACACAGGCAGTTGTCGCCCGTGGTGGCAAGGTCGTGTTCATTGAACTAACCTGTTCGCGCTCGGTAGTCCTCGAACGACTTTGCAGCGCAAGTCGTGCTAAATCCGGGAAACTTACTGATCCCCAACTTTTCGCTCAAATCGAAAGTCGGGGCGGCTTCGAATTTCCGGCGCTTCCAGCTCCGTTCATGTCTGTCAACACGGAGCACTTCAGTCCAGAGATTTCTGCTCAAACAATCGCTCATGCCCTGTCGGTCCTCAAATAGCGCCTAACCAGGCGTCCAAGCGGACGGCTTCGCCACAGCTGAGCTTGGCCGGTAGGCCGCGCGCCGACTTTCCATGTACATACGGAGTATGTACATTAGGATGTGGCCGATCTACGGTTTGAATGGGACGCGGCGAAAGCCCGCGCGAACGTCCACAAGCATGGTATCAGCTTCGATGAGGCTGAGACTGCCTTCTCGGACGAACACGCGCTCGTCATGCCGGATCCCGAGCACTCCTCCGTCTACGAGGAACGCCTCGTCCTGATCGGCCTCAGTGCCGCCCTTCGTGTGCTTGTGGTGATCCACTGTGAACTCGAGGACGGCGACCTTATCCGCCTCATTTCAGCACGGCGGGCAACCCGGTCTGAGCGCGCCCAGTATGACGCGCGGTGGAAGTGATGAGAAAGGAATACGATTTCTCCAAGGCGAAGCGGAATCCGTACGCGAAGCGCCTCAAGCAGTCCGTGACGATGCGGCTCGACAAGGCCACCGTGGACTATTTCAAGGGCCTCGCCGAGGAACTCGAGATCCCCTACCAGACCCTGATCAATCACTATCTCCGTGATTGTGCCCTCACCGGTCGCCGCCCGAGTATGCAATGGCGGCCATCGCGGCGCGGCGCGGCCTAACGAATCGTTGCAGTTGACAGCCGATCTGTGGTACCGAACGCTCTGGGCCCGCATTCTATTTCCTCTGGCCGCAAATGAACTCGGGTCGCGGAGTGGGGTCCGCGCGGAGTGGGGTCAGGTCTTGCGCCGTGCGTCGCTCCCGGTCGTTGCAGTGTTTCGCCAAACCCTGCGGCGTTTCAACCGCACAATCAGCGACGAGTTCGGTATCAAATACTCGCGCGTGAGCCGGATCGAACGCAACTCAGTGTGTCAGCGCGCACGGCGCAAGACCTGACCCCGTTTCACTCGGCGCAAGACCTGACCCCGTTTCACTGCCGTTTCACCGCGGTGCGCTCCTTCGCCAGTTGTGCCTCGAAACTTTCGCGTGCGTCCTTCGCGACAGCGCGACATCCCGCGCGATCCACCAGTGCATCAGCGTCGCCCTGCTCACGTCTGGCCACGCGTTCCCAGAAATTCACCACGCCGGGATGCGGCGCGAGCGCGATGTCGCAAGGCAGTGCCGCGACCATCGCGAAGCTGTACTCGAAATCCTTGACGATATCCGGGTACTTCGGGTTGTCGATCAATTTGTAACCAGGCGCCGACACGCTGCCGATATCGACCATTTGCAGACAGCGCTCGCCCTCGCATGACGTCCACGTCCAGGTCGTGTTGCCTCTGGTGTGGCCTGGTGTCGAGTGAGCAGTAAGTGTCAGGTCGCCAAGGCGTATACTCTCGCCATCATTGACCGTGCGCGTCACATGCACCGACGGAAATAGCAATCTGTCAACGTACTGCGGATCGTCGTGACCGCCGCGCGCCAGCAAGGCGGTATCCGCGGCGTTCGCGATCACCTGCGCGCCAGTGGCCAGCGCGAGTTGTGCGATGCTGCCCGCATGATCGCAATGCGCGTGCGAATTGAGGATCCATTTGATGTCGTGAAGATCGATCCCAAGCTCCCGGAGATTCGCTGCGATCAGTGCGGCGTCGGTGGGCACTCCGCCGTCGATCAGAACATCACCCGTAGGCGCCTTTACGAGCAGGACGGTGAT
>DATNCZ010000518.1:0-3232 GCA_035553335.1 Gemmatimonadaceae bacterium | reverse complement strand
CGGCCTGTTCCATTCGGTGTTCGCTCGGTAATGTTATGGGATGATCTCCGCCATCGTGCTGGTGAGGGCCGACCCGCAGCGGATCCCGCAATGTGCCACCAAGCTGGCCGGGATTGAAGGGGTATCGCGCGTGTACTCCGTGAGTGGCGACTGGGATCTCGTCGCTCTTGTGGAGGTTCCCGACTTCGAAAGCGTCGCGCGCGTGGTAACCGAGGAGGTTTCCACGGCGCCCGGTCTGCAGAAGACGCAGACCCTGACGGCATTCCGAGTGTACTCGAAGGGTGATCTGGAGCAAGCGTGGGACATCGGTGTCAATTGACGTACTGCGAGCGATCCAATCCCTGCTCCCGGATGTCGAGATAGTCCAGTCGGACGCGCCAGCGGACGAGAGTTACGCCGGCGCGTATAACGAGGCGCCGCGCATCGCAGCGGCGCAGTGCATAGAAGGGCAGAGGCTGCGTGCGCATCGCATAACCGGTGAGCCCGAGGTTCGCTTCGCTGGTTTTCTGGACGGAATCCAGCGTGCCCGAATCGCATGTCATCGCAACGGAATTCCGATAGTCGATGGGACGGTGGCGGCGGTCGTGCGCGTCCGCGTGAACCGTCGGTTCGTCACGTGGGGTCATCGCACGCCGATCGTGTCGCGGCGGTTGTACATGCCGTTGACGCTCCTCAAATGCGAAGGGCAGACAGAGACGGGCGGATTCGAGATCGTGGATACCAGTTACGACAATGGCACCGGAGAGCTGGTATCGCGTCATCCGGCGGCATTGCGCGCGGTTGCATTCGAGCGTGTCGGCCGTGATCGCGACGAAGCCGAGCGCAAACTCGCGGAGCTATGGTGTGCCGATGGCTCCGATCCGTTGTTCATCGACGGCGGGATCAGCGGAAGCGGGCGTGTGGCGGCAGCGAGTTGCGCGGTCGGTGTCGTGAAGAGTCATCAGACTCTGTTCGCCGACGGAGATGCGCTGGACACCGTGATGTCACTCAAGCGAGGGGAGCGCAGCTCCGTGTTCGCGTTGGCGGCCAGGCAGCGGAGTCCGGTGATCAGCTGGTATCTCCGGTTGCGCGATCCACGTGGACGTGACGCGATGTTCGGACTTGTTCGCATCGAGGTCTCGCCGACTGATGATGTTGCGGAGCGCGCCAATGAAGTGTCGCGCTGGGTGCTGGGCGAAGTGACGCCGCTGTCATTGCCCGACGGCCGATGGGACCGGATGGCATACGGGATTCGTGACTGCGAGCAGTTTCTGCGAGCCATAGCGTGACCGAAATACTTGGAAGGGTCGTCGCGACGGAGCGGAAGCCCAACACGCCGCACGAATTTCATTTCTGGACTGCGCTGGATTCGCCGGTAGGCATTGGCACGATCGTGCGCGTCGACGGACGCCGGCCGGTGGAAGGACAGATTCCGCACATCTACGGAATCGTGACCGAGGGTTTCAGCTACACCGATCTGCTCACGCCGATGCACGATGTGCTGGGGCATGATGGTGCACCGGGATCGGCCGGGTTCGCATCTGCAGAGCGGTCGGAGATCCGGCTCTACAGCGCCGCGGTATTGCGACAGATCCCCGAGGAGCCGCTGCAGCCGGTGCCGATGGGTGACGTGTTTCTCGCGCAGGAAGAAGACGTCAACGTCGCGCTGCGGATGGATGGTTATCTGCGCGACGGCAGCCACACGGGGATTCCGATCGGGGTGTATCGCGCTGGTGGAACTGACGCGACGATTTTTCTCGATGCTGATTTTCTCGTCGGGCCGGAAGCAGCGCATCTGAACATCACTGGCGTATCGGGCCTGGCGACGAAGACGAGCGCCGTGGAGTGGATACTCGCATCGTTGTTCGCGCACTTTCCGGAGAGCCGCGGATCGATTGCCGCGGTATGCTTCAACGTGAAGGGGCCGGATCTCTGCTTTCTCGATCTCCCGGGCAAGCTGGATGACGGCGACAGGGCGCTGTACGACAAGATGGGCGTTCCGGCGCGGCCGTTTCAGAACGTTCAATACTACGCACCCTACTCGGCACGCGGCTTCTCTCTCAACACTCTGCGCTCGAACGAGGCGCTCGCGCACAACGTGACTCCGCTCACTTGGGGGTTGCGCGAGGTGTTGCAGTACGCCGAGGTGTTGCTCAATCGGGACGACATCGACGCGAAGGCTGACGCGCTGATCGATTTCATAACGCGCAGCGTCATCGATCAGACCTTCACCGATCCCATGCTCGCGCGGCCGCACGTGGTGCAGTCGTTTGCGGATCTGGAAGACTGGTTTCGCGACGTGTTGCGCGGACTCGAGAATGGCAACAAGGAAAGCTGGCGCACTCATCACGTTGCGACTATCCGCAAGGTCCGCAACCGGCTGTCCAACATATCGGTGCGATGTGCGGGGCTGGTCACTGACTCGGGACCGGTGAGCGACCTGCCTTTTGGCGAGTTCGAGGATCGCGCGACTTACGTGGTGGACGTCGCGAATCTGGAGGAGGATGCGCAGGATCTGATCTTCGCGCGCGTAGTGTCCAAACTACGGGAGCATCTGGAGCGGCGCGACCTCGGCGTGAAGCATGTAGTCGTGTTCGTCGACGAGCTGAACAAGTACGCGCCCGGCGACGGGCCGGACACCTACGTGCGCAAGATGCTGCTGGACATCGCCGAGCGAGGGCGGTATCTGGGGCTGGTGCTGTTCAGTGCGCAGCAGTTCAGGTCGCAGGTGCATCGCAGAGTCGTGGGCAACTCGGGCACCTCGGTGTTCGGAAGAATGGATGCGGACGAGTTGAGTGCACCGGGGTACGCAGTGCTCTCGCCTGCAACGCGGACCAAGCTCGCGACGCTCGAGAAGGGTCAGCTGATGATCCGGCATCCGCATTTCACCCAGCCGATATTCGTGCGGTTCCCGCGGCCGGCAGTCATGGCTGGTCGTCTCGGGGCCGAGCAGTATCCGCAAGGCGGAGAAGTGTCGCTGGAAGCGGCGGTATACCGCGCGCTCCGTGCGCGCGATTCCTCGATTACGCCGCAGGCTGTGGAAGACGCCATCGGGTTGCACGATGAGGGCGACGTGCTTCGCGCGCTCGCGGTGACTCTCAAGGAGCGACCAGCGGACGTGCTCGGCACCTTCCGCGCGCGGTTGCCAAAACGAATCACGCAGTCCGTGCAGCAGCGGCCGCAGGTGGCCGCGCTTCGCGGCGCACCGAACGACGATCCATACGGAGCCTGATCGGTGATCCGCCGAGTGGGT
>DATNCZ010000517.1:0-5265 GCA_035553335.1 Gemmatimonadaceae bacterium | reverse complement strand
GTGGATGCTGCTGCTGCTCGAGCGTGGCAACGCGGGACGGTCGGGAACGCTCAACGTGCGGCACACGGAGAAGATCCTGACCGCACTGATGGGCGTGGCACTGGCGGGGATCGCCGTTGCCGCAGTCCTCGTCGACCCGCGCTGGCTGTTACTGTCGCTGGCCTGCATCGTGTGTGTGATACTGGGAAACCTCACGCTGCTCCGATGGTTCGCCGAGCGAAGGGGGGTCCGGTTCGCGCTTGCCGTGATTCCGTTACGGTTGGCCTTCTATATTGTCAGCGGAACTGGAGCGGTCTGGGCGATGTTTGTACATATTACCGGGCGGCGCCGGACATCTGCTCCGTCGCTTCGCGGCGCTCTACAATGAGGCCAGTGATTATGCGAAATGGGCATCCCGATAACCGCGATCTCAGCCTGCCTGATGCGAGCCTCGCCGATACCGACGGTCGAGGCGGACCCTTCTCGGTAACGGGCGAACAGCGCGCGAACAACACGATCGTGCTCGCATTCGCGCCGTTGCACAAGGCGGCACTTGGACTCGCGAGCGGCGTCGTCTTCGCCTCGATCTTCGCACTTGTCACGCTCGTCGATCTCGTGGTAGATCCGCGGCAGATCGCTGGTCTGGGCCTGCTCGCGCAGTACTTCTACGGATACAGCGTATCCATCGCCGGCGTCTTCATCGGATTGGCGTGGGGATTTGTCGTCGGGTTCGTTGCGGGCTGGTTTCTCGCATTCACGCGCAACGTCGTGCTGGCGATATGGATACTTTATTTCCGTGCGCGGGCTGATTGGCTCGCGACCAGGGACTTGTTGGATTACGTATGACAGCATCCGGCGGAGCAGAGCGCGTGACGAGAGCAGATGACGAACTTCGCAGGACACTCGCCCGCATCAACGGGCGCGCATGGGGTGTTGCAATGGGACTGGTGCTCGGTCTCGGCCTCTCTATCGCAACGCTGTTCCTGGTGATCAAGGGCGGTGCCGTCGTCGGGCCGCATCTTGGATTGCTAGGAATATTCCTGCCCGGCTACAGCGTCACGTGGCATGGCGCGCTGTTCGGCTTCGTCTATGCGTTCGTCATCGGCTATGCGATCGGGCGCTTGATAGGCATTATCTACAATGCGGCGAGCAAGCCGCGGCACAGTCCGCGCTGAGTTCGTTGACACCAATGATTTTCGCTTGAGCCGCGCCAGGAGCATCTCCGAAGAGTCCCCGCTCAACACGGAATCCCGCACGGCAAACCCGAAAACAGAGCGCCAGTTCGCACTGATCCTCGTCGCGGCATTTCTGGTGGTGACGCTGCCAGTGATGTTGCACCACGAGATGTGGCGCGACGAAATCCAGGCATGGTTGCTTGCGCGAGACGCAACGTCCCTTGGCGACCTGTTTCACTATTTCCATTTCGAGGGACATCCCAGCCTCTGGTACCTCCTGCTTCGGCCGATAGCGCGGGCGGTGCGCGATCCGCGCTGGATCCAGCCCATCGCGCTGCTGTTCAGCTGCTGCACGGTATATATGTTCGCGCGTTTCGCCCCCTTCCCACGTTTGATCCGGGTGCTCTTCGCGTTTGGCTACTTCGTTGTGTACGGCTGGACCATAGTGGCGCGCAGCTACGGGGTGGGACTCACGCTTGCCATCCTGCTCTGCGTCCTTCTGGCGCGGCCCAGGCCGCGTTATGGAATGGCGGCCGTGGTAATGGCGCTCCTCGCCGACACGAGCGTGTACGGTTCGATGCTCGTCGTTGCCTGCGGTATTGCGCTTGTCGCCGCGGCGCTTTTTGGCCCCGCTGGCGCCGTACGACGCGAGCGAATGCGCCGGGTTGCGCTTCCGGTGCTCGTCGGTGCAGCGGCCGTCCTGCTCGCCGCCGTGCAGGTGTGGCCCGCGCCGGACAACTCGTTCGCGGGACCCGGACTCGGCGGAGCGCACCGCATCGAACAGTTCAGCTGGGTGGAGAGACCATTGATCGCGATCGCGCCGATCTGGCGCGGCTATGTACCGATCCCGCGAATGGAAGAGACCAGCGACATCTGGTGGGCGAATTTTCTTGTCGATCGCTCGCACAAGGGAGCGCTGCTCGCGGGAATATTGTCGATCGTCGGCGTGGTACTGCTCGCGGTGCTCATGCGCCGGTCTGCTTTTGCGCTGACCCTGCATCTGTCCGCGACAGTCATCCTGGTGCTGTTCTCGATCTTTGTCTACGGCGGTTCGCTGTATCACCACGGCTACTTCTTTCTCGCCGCAATAATGGCGTTGTGGTTTGCCGCAGCGGAGGCGGCCGAGATACCGGCCGGACGGCAAACGGTCGCGAAATCAGCGGCGGTGCGCTGGATCGACGGGCGGGCACAGCTCGCGATAATCACACTGCTCGGTCTTCAGGTAATCGGTGGCGGCTTTCGCCTCGTCGCTGATTATGTCGTGCCGTTTTCGGAAGGTGAGGCCGCTGCCGACTACATACGTTCGCATCGCCTGGATCGACTTCCCCTCCTGGCGTCACCCGGCTTCAATGCCACCACCATCTCGGGCTACCTCGACAGGCCGATTTTCGCGCTGGACCGCAATGTGCTGATGACCTTTGCGCCGCTGAATGTACCGGCGCCTATCATCGACGACGCGCAAGTGCTGTCTCGCGTCGATGCGTGCTGCGCGGGTCGGGATTCCGTGATGGTTCTCATTCTGAACCACTCACTCGAAGCAACGTCCCCGTCGCTCGCCATTCGGCCGCTGGCTGCCTTCGGCGATGCTCTCGTTCCAGAGCCCTTCTATCTCTATGAGGTGCGGCCCCGGTGATAATTTCCTTGTGAAACGCTGCACCGGCTGACTCCAGCCCGGTGGGTTAAATTTCATGTTTGTGATTTCTGCCGGTGCCAAATGATCAGACTCGACGACGTTTACAAATCCTTCGGTGACAAGAAGGTGCTCGAGGGGTTCACGCTTGAAGTCGACGAGGGAGAGACGATGGTGATCATCGGCTATTCCGGCACCGGTAAGTCGGTCGCCATCAAGCACATCGTCGGCCTCCTTCTTCCGGATAGCGGCACTGTATTCGTCGACGGCCTCGAAGTGCCGGAGCTGCCGCGCGAGCAACTATATGACCTGCGCGGCAGAATCGGCTACGTATTCCAGTTCGCAGCACTGTTTGATTCGCTAACCGTGGGGGAGAACGTCGCGATGGCGTTGCGAAAGATGCGCACGATGTCTGAGAAGGAAATCGCGGAACGCGTCACCGAGTCGCTCGCCCTCGTGGATCTCCCTGACGCCGAGTCGAAATATCCCGCGGAGCTCTCGGGCGGAATGCGCAAGAGAGTCGGAATCGCGCGCGCAATCGCCAAACGGCCCAAATACATTCTGTACGACGAGCCGACGACCGGGCTCGATCCCGTGACTTCGGCCGTCATCGACGAGCTCATGATTCGCATGCGCCAGAAGCTCGGCGTCACGAGCGTCGTCATCACGCACGACATGCGCAGCGCGTACAGCGTCGGCACTCGCATTGCCATGCTGTACGAAGGCAAGGTGCGGCAGGTCGGGACAGTCGCCGAGATTCAGCAAACCACTGATCCCGTCGTGCGACAGTTCATAGAAGGCAAGCCGAGTCTGGACGCTGCTCTGGCGGGCGTCTAACATGACGTCAGTGATCGATTCGGCGTCTCCGGCATTCCCGTGCATTCTTGTTTATGCCGGCCGCGAGCGTTCGCGCGCGTTCGTGCGCGCCGCGTTTCCGCGGCGGCGCTGTCACACGGTGCTGGTACGCAACCTCGAGGAGTTCGAAGCAGCGATACGGCGCGAGCTCATCGATGCTGTAGTCGTCGATCTCGCCGCGCAGGGTGACGCGCACTGGACGCTTGCTGCACGCGCCGTGGATTTTCCGAGCACGCCGTTCTTCGGACTGCTGCCTTTTCGCACCACGGACGCAGAGGCCGTCGCGCACGCCGCGGCGCTCGGTTTTGCAGACGTGCTGTGCGAGCAGATCGACGAGGCCAGCGCGCGCGACATCATTGCGCCGCTGAGCTACTCGTCGCGCTTCGCCAGAGCGCTGAGTGACGCGCCGGACTCGCTCGGTTTCACCAGCGAGACTCAACGAAAAACCTGGCGGGCGATCGTGCACCATGCGGGGCGGCCGGTGACGACGACCACCCTTGCGGCGGTGATGGGCGTCACGCGGGAACATTTGAGTAGAAACTTCGCCCGCGACCGGGGAGCCAATCTCAAGCGGGTCATCGACCTGGTCCGGCTCATTTCGGCAGCGGAGCTGTCCAAGAATCCGGGCTACGACGTCCGGGATGTGGCCGCGGTGCTGGGATTCGCCTCCTCATCCCACCTTGCCGTTACGACCCAGCGCATAGCGAGCACTCGTCCGGCGTCACTTTCTGGTCTCCGCACTATCGACCTCGTGGACCGGTTCGTTCAGGGCAGGACCCGAAGTCGAGTTGCAGGAAAAGGGGGCTTGTGATAATTTTCACAAGCTCGCCACAAGCATAAAATTCCCGCTTAAATCATGGCCACTGACACCGCGCTCCGTCCTGGCGAAATCAAGGACATTCTCCTTCGTGAGATCGAAGCCGCTGACCTCAATGACCTCAAGGTCGAGGAAGTAGGAACGGTCCTCGAAGTGAAAGACGGCATTGCCCGCATCTACGGCCTTTCCAAGGCGATGGCGGGTGAGATGTTGAACGTCACCTCGTCCGAGACCGGCGAGCTTATCACCGCCCTGGCGTTGAACCTCGAAGAGGACAACATCGGCGCCGTGATCCTGGGTGACTACCTGATCCTCAAGGAAGGCGACCAGGTCCGCCGCACAGGCCGCGTGCTCGAGGTCCCCGTCGGACCGGAGCTCATTGGCCGCGTCGTCGATGCACTCGGTCGCCCGCTCGACGAGCGCGGTCCCATCAACGCCAAGCACACCCGCAAGGTCGAGAGCGAAGCGCCCGGCATCATCGTTCGCCAGCCGGTAAAGGAGCCGCTCCAGACCGGCCTCAAGGCTGTTGACTCGATGATCCCGATCGGCCGCGGCCAGCGCGAGCTGATCATCGGCGACCGTGGGACCGGCAAGACGGCCATCGCGATCGACACCATTCTGAACCAGAAGGGAACCGGTGTCGTCTGCGTTTACGTCGCGATCGGGCAGAAGGCATCGACCGTGGCCGCCGTGGTCGATCGCCTGCGCAGCTCGGGAGCGATGGATTACACCATCGTCGTCGTCGCCAGCGCCGCCGACCCAGCGCCAATGCAGTACATCGCGCCCTACTCGGGATGCGCGATGGCCGA
>DATNCZ010000516.1:0-4210 GCA_035553335.1 Gemmatimonadaceae bacterium | reverse complement strand
GGACCCGCTCGCCCTGCTCCGCGTAGGTCTGAAGCACCGCCCCGCCCACTTCGGCGCGCACGGTCGCCTGCTCCTCCGGCTGCAGCGTCCCCGAGATCGCCGGCCCCGTGCGGATCGTCTGCTCGCGCACGATCGCGACGTTCTCCGGCCCGACCACCATCACCGAGCTCGCCGCAGACGGCGCTGGGCCGCCGCGGTTGCACGCGGCGAGCAGCGTCCCGACCGCGATCATCCGCGCCGCCGTCCGAAAGCTTCCCCGCCCTCTCCCGCCCCTCGTCATGGTTGCCCGCTCCCCGGTGGACCGCCGGCTCCGGCCGACGTCTGTGTCGTCATGGTCGAAGTCGCTGAGCGCTGCTGCGACTGTTGCGTTTGTTGCTGCTGCTGCTGTTGCTGCGTTTGTTGCTGCACCGCGCCGGCCGCACCAGCCGCCGACGTCGCCGTGCCCGTCCCCGCCTGAATCGGCAGATCACGCAGGAGCGCCAGCCGCACCCGCGCGACGGCAACGTTGCGAGCCGCCTGTGCGCGATTGGCCAGTGCCTGTTCGAGCAGCAGGCGAGACTGCGAGAGATCCGACTGGGTCGAGATGCCCTCACGGTAGCGCACCTGATCGATGCTGTACTCGCGTTGGGCCTGGTCCGCCGTGCCGCGGCTCGCGTCGAACGCCGCCTGCGCCTCCGTGTAGGCCTCGAGCGCCACACGAGTGTCCATCGCCGCGAATTGACGCGTCTGCGCCGCTTGCGCCCGCGCCTGTTGCAGCCCTGCCTGCGCGATCACCTGATCGCCGTGTATTCGACCGCCGTCGAAGATCGGGATGTTCGTCGAAATGCCGACCGTCCAGTTGTCGACGCCATTCGAGAGGCTCGGGAAGATCGTGCTCGGAAAGTACAGACGCTGGTAGTTCGACACGAGCGCGAGCGACGGAATGCGCTCGGCGCGCGCGATGCGCACCTGCGCCTCCTGCGCGACGACGGCCTCGTTGCTCTCGCGCACCGCCGACCGGTCGGAGGTGATCGTATCGGGCGTCCAGCTTGCGGCGACCACCGGCAACGGTGGCCCGGCGGTCGACTCGATCGGCGTCGTGAGCACGACGGAATCGTCGAGTGGCATGTCGAGCAGCTGCTTCAGATGCAGATAGGCCACCTGCTTGTTCGCGCGAGCCTGGAGGAGCACGGGCACCTGATTGTCGTGCGTCACCTGGGCTCGCAAGAGGTCGTATTCGGACGTGTTCCCGACCCGGTACGACACCTGGGTTTGCGCCAGCACCGTTGCCGTCTGCGCGACCGACGAATCGGCGATCAGCACGAGCGCATCGGCCAGCGCGGCGTCGTAGTAGGCGGACGTGACGTCGAGCGCGACTTGCGCGCGTTGCGCGGCCACTTCGACGTTCGCCGCACGAAGCTGCGCGTCGGCGGCCGCGTTCTGCGCGCGAACGCGGCCGCCGGTGAACAGGTTCTGCGAGAACGACAGACCGAACGCCCACTGGTTCGTCGCGCCGAAGCTCGTCTTCGACAGATCGAAGCCCCCGCTCCCCGTCGCGCTCGGGCAGGTGGCCGCCTGCGCGAGCGCCGCGGCGCGCTCGGCGGGTGTCGCCGTCGAGGGAATGAACGGCGCGCAGAGCGCCGGGGTCGCGGGCACCGCGACGGTGTCGGTGCTCGACGAGCCGGAGCTGAAGCTGGAGAACTGCGATTTCAGCGTTTTCGTATAGCCGGCCGTGCCGCTCAGCTGCGGCAGGTACTCGCTGCGAGCCTGGTAGCGTTGACCCGTGGCGCGCGTGACGCCGGTCCGCGCGATCTCGACGGTTTGACTCTGGGCCTGCGCGAGCCGAAGCGCATCCTCGAGCGACAGCTGTATCCGGCCGGGAGGCGCGGCGACGCCCACACCTTGTGCGTCCACGGCGCCCCGCGCAGTGAACGCCAGCACCACGAGCAGCGCGACCGCGCGAACCCGGTGCCGGTGCCGCGCGCGCGCGGGCGCACGCCGATTCAAAGCAAGTGTCATGATCCTGTTCCCAATAGTGTCACCAGCAGCCGCAGCCCGCCCACCGGCTCCCCGCCTGTCGGCGGCTGGTACCTGCCCCCCGCGAATGCAGGCCACCGTAGCCGCGCCGCGGCCGACGCGAGGGCATTTGTCACGCGAGCCAGCTCGCTGGCCCGTGCGTGCGCATTCAGCTGCTGCAGATAGTCGATCTCGTCAGTCGTTGTCGGCGGTGGTATGCGGCCGCGAAGTCCCCCGGCGGATTCCGTAGGCGTCCTGCGTTGCAGACCGGAACTTCAACGGCCTCGCCCTGCAAAACGGGAGATGTAAGGAATAGGGTTCATCGGATCGCATGCTAGCGCTGAACCTAGTGTGCCCATCCGCCGCGGCGGTAGCCATTTTCGCACCGTCGGCGCTCGCACCAAACGAGCATCGGACCCGAGCACCGCCGACTTCGAGTCCCAACGGGCGGGACCCCTGCGGCAGACTCGCCGCGTGCCACTGTGGCGCAGGGCGGCCGGCGCTTGGCGTGAGCACACACGCGAATCCGCGCGCGCACGCAGGGCCGACAGGCCCACGGGCCGGCCTGCCGCATGCGTCTTCGCAGGGTACGCCGCCCGGTTCAGCGAACTCGTACGTCCATTTCTCGAGGTCGCGGCGACATATATGTAAGAGCGTTCGGACGAAAACTCGGATGCCACAGCCATCCACGTACGTTCGAGCGCCATTCGGGAGCTCCTGCCGCCAGGCGCGCGATCGTCGGCGCACGTTCGGGCAAAATTGTGGTCAGATCACACATCTGCGTGGTCAGATGACAGCTACTGCGTGGGCAGACGACCACGTCGTCGTGGTCAGGCCGTTCCATCGAATGGTCGGACGATGACGTTGGGCAGGGCAGCTCGCTCCAACGCCTGGGCAGATCGTTGCGATGCGACGGCAGATCGTTCCATCGCCTGTGCAGACGACCCGGATGGATCGGCAGGTCGCATCGACGCGAGGGCAGATGACCACCTGTGCGTGGTCAGGCGACTCCAACGCGAATGCTGATGATCCACACGCGTGGTCAGGCGACTCCAACGCGAATGCAGATGACAGCACTTCAGACGTGACATGAAGTCGAGGCGCCGGCAGATGACCCAGTTGGCGAGGCGAGACGACTCCAACATGTCGTCAGACGATTCACCGGCGAAGTCAGATGACCTGGATGAGCCGGCAGCCGACGGACACGCGAATGCAGATGACTCCAACGACTCGCCAGATCACTTGATCGCGAACGCAGACGACTCCAACGCGAACTCAGACGACTCAGATGCGAATTGAGGAGAGGTCAAGCGCGGCACCAGCCCATTCAGATGCAAACGCAGCGCCGGCCAAAGCCAGTCCCGACGACTTGAAAGCGACGACAGCCACCGCAAAATGCCGGGTAGACGATTCACATCCGAACGAAGCTCGCGTGAAGTCAATCGCAGCCGACTCAAACGCGACGGTAGTTGGCTTCACATCGATGGCGGCCGACTGAGACGCTCCGTGACACGACTCGAATCCGAGACTGGATGAGGGCCAGCCGTCGCGAGGCGATCACAACGCGTGGTGAGCTCACCCACATGCGCGGGCAGCTCACAACAGACGGTGCGCAGCCTACCCGTGCCGTCGGTGCGTCCGTCGCTCGAGCACGACTTCATCCTGCACGATCATGTAGCGAATCACCCGGTCGCGCGCTTCGGGGAACTGCTTGATTCGGTCGCGAAACCGGTCATTCGACACGATCCCCGCGCCCAGCTCCCGGGCGAATGACAAGATGAAGTAGTCGGCATCGGTCCCCGCCGGCGCCTGGCGCACCAGACCCTCCTCGATCATTCGCTCATACCGGTCCGGCTCATCGATCTGATGACGCAGTGCCGCGTCGGCGACGATGATCGGCTCGAGACCCTCCTCGCACAGCTTCTCGCGGACGGCAAGCAGGTTGGCGACGTGCGGCGGCTCTCCTTCGGTGCAGTGCGCCACGTTCGAGCCGTCGACGATGACGACATTGCTCGCCGTCTCCCGTTCCGGGTTTGATTTGGTCGTCATCGGATCAGGGGCGGGGCCTCCGTTTATGGATGCGGACGGAGTCGGCCCGCGCAGAATCAGCGGCCGTGGCCGAGTCGCCGCGAGCGATGATCATCTGCAGCCCCCGCACGCGCGTCAGCTCCCCCGCCACCGCACCCGCTGCCGACGACAGCAATGCCTGCACCTC
>DATNCZ010000515.1:0-3352 GCA_035553335.1 Gemmatimonadaceae bacterium | reverse complement strand
AACAACCTCGATCCGGACGTCGCCGAGCGACCGGATGATCTCGTCGTGTACGGCGGAACGGGAAAGGCCGCGCGCAACTGGGAAGCGTTCGACGCGATAGTGCGCGAGCTGCGCGACCTGGGCGATGACGAAACACTGCTGGTGCAGAGCGGCAAGCCCGTGGGTGTGCTGCGCACTCACCGCAGCGCGCCGCGCGTGCTCATTGCGAACAGCAATCTCGTCGGCCGCTGGGCGACGTGGGACAAGTTTCGCGAGCTCGAGCGTGAAGGACTGATCATGTACGGGCAGATGACAGCCGGCTCGTGGATCTACATCGGCTCGCAGGGCATCGTGCAGGGAACCTACGAAACGCTCGGCGCGGTAGCACGCAAGGACTTCGACGGCTCGCTCGCAGGGCGACTCGTCGTCACCGCCGGACTTGGAGGAATGGGCGGTGCGCAACCACTCGCCGCAACGATGCTCGGCGCTGCGTTTCTGGGAGTCGAAGTGGCGGAGTCGCGCATCGACAAGCGGATCGAGACGGGGTATTGCGATCGCAAGACGAGCAATCTCGACGAGGCGTTGGCGTGGCTCGGCGAAGCGCAGCGAAACAGGGCGCCGCTATCCGTTGGGCTCGTCGGAAACGCCGCCGATGTGATACCTGAGCTCGTCCAGCGCGGTGTGGTGCCCGACGTGCTGACGGATCAGACGAGCGCGCACGACATGTTGAACGGCTACGTGCCAGCGGGCATGTCCATCTGGGAGGCCGATGAACTTCGGCGCAGGGATCCGGAGGAATACGTGCACCGTTCGACGGCGAGCGCGGTCAGGCACGTCGAAGGGATGCTCGCGTTGCAGAAGATGGGTGCGGTGACCTTCGATTACGGCAACAACATCCGCACCGTGGCGTTCGACGCGGGACTCGAGCATGCGTTCGACTTCCCCGGATTCGTGCCTGCATACATCCGGCCACTGTTCTGCGAGGGGAAAGGACCATTCCGGTGGGCCGCACTGTCGGGCGATCCGGCGGATATTGCACGGACCGATCGTCTAGTGCTCGATCTATTCCCGGAAGATGAGCATCTCGCCCGCTGGATCAAGCTCGCGAGCGAGCGGGTTCACTTTCAGGGACTGCCGGCGCGGATATGCTGGCTGGGTCAGGGTGATCGCGCGCGTTTTGGCGTTGCACTCAACGATCTCGTTGCTTCGGGTGAGATAAGCGCGCCGATTGCGATCGGGCGCGATCATCTCGATACGGGGAGCGTTGCATCTCCGTTCCGCGAAACCGAAGCGATGCTGGATGGCAGCGACGCGATTGCCGACTGGCCGATATTGAACGCGCTCGTGAACACCGCGAGTGGTGCGAGCTGGGTGTCGTTCCACCACGGTGGCGGCGTCGGGATCGGTAACTCGCTGCACGCGGGGCAGGTGGTGGTCGCCGACGGAACGCCGGAGATGCGCGAGCGTATCGAGCGCGTGCTGACGAACGATCCTGCCACGGGAATTCTGCGGCACGCCGATGCGGGCTACGACATTGCTCGCGACGCGGCCGTGCGTCACGGGCTGACGATCCCCGTTCCGCGCTGATAGTGTGACGCGGCGAATCATCTTTCACAACGCGTCGCAGGTGGTCACGTGCGCCGGACCCGCGCGCGGCCGGCGCGGTGCCGAGATGGCCGACGCGGGGATACGAACTGAGGTTGCCGTCGGGATCGATGACGGCCTCATAGTCGCCGTCGGAGCGATGACCGACGTCGAGCGCGAGCTTGCCGATCTCGAGAGCTCTGGCGACTCCGAGTATCACCCGCAGTGTGAGTACATAGACTGTGCGGGGCGGGTCGTGACGCCGGGATTGGTGGATTCTCACACGCATGCGGTGTTCGGCCGGCCGAGGTACGACGAGCAGGAGTTGCGCGCGGCGGGAGCCGGTTACATGGAGATCGCGCAGAAGGGAGGCGGGATTCACTCGTCGGTACGTGACCTGCGTGTGCGAAGCGAGGACGAGCTTCTCGCGTTGACGAGGGCGAGGCTTCAGCGTCTCGCCCGGTACGGCACGACCACTGTCGAGGTCAAATCGGGTTACGGGCTTTCAAGCGAAGACGAGCTCAAGTCGCTGCGTGTCATTGCAAGCGTGCAGAGCGAGACGAACCTTCGAGTCGTGCCGACGTGGCTTGGCGCACACGAAATCCCGCAGGATTATCGCAGCGGGCCGGATGGCCGGCGTCGATACATCGAGCAATTGGTGTCGGAGCAACTGCCGGCCGTCGCGCGCGAGAAGCTGGCGACATTCGCGGATGTGTTCTGCGAGCCGGGAGTGTTCACTCTTGACGAGACAAGGGCGATCCTCGAAGCGGCACGCGCTCGTGGTTTGAAATTGAAGTTGCACGCCGACGAGCTGCAGCCGTCGGGCGGCGCGGAGCTCGCAGCGGAGCTGGGTGCAACCTCGGCCGATCATCTGGCTGCGATATCCGAGACGGGGATAGCGGCGCTGGCGAGTTCCAATACGGTCGCGACGCTTCTTCCGGGAACCATGTTCTTCCTCGGGCGTACCAGGCAGGCGCCCGCGCGTGCTCTGATCGAATCCGGTGCCGTTGTGGCGCTGGCGACCGACTTCAACCCCGGCACATCACCGACACCGAACCTGCCACTCATAATGACCATCGGCGTCAGTCAGCTTCACATGAGCGTTGCGGAGGTATTGCTCGCTACGACTGTGAATGGTGCGGCAGCGCTCGGGCTCGCGGGTTCGACAGGGCAGATCGCGTCGGGTTTCAGCGCCGACGTCGCGCTCTGGGATTGCGAGGACGCTCGCGAGATTCCGTACTGGTACGGCGATGCTCGCTGTGTTGCGACCTGGTGTCGCGGAGAACCGGTGCACACGGCGTGACCTGGCGCCACGAACCATTGAATCAAGGCGGAGACAGTCGGTGGATGCAATAGACATTTCGGGCGATGTCGCCATTGTCGCGATAACGCTTCTGACGATCAACATCCTGCTTGGGATGTTGATGTCGATCAAGTACAACCCAGTGCGCAGCTGGCCGCACCGGCGCGTCAACACGCTCAAGCTGCACAACTGGACCGGATACCTCGCGCTGGCGGCGAGTGCGATTCATCCACTGATAATTCTGTTCTCGTCGACGGCCAAGTTTCATCTGATCGACATCGTCTATCCGATAAATGCCCCGAAGCAACCGTGGATCAACACGCTCGGCGCGGGGGCACTCTATCTGCTGGCGTTCGTCGTGATCACGTCGTACTTCCGGTTCGACATTGGCCGGCTCTGGTGGAAGCGTATGCATTACGTGACGTACGCGCTATTCGTACTGTACGCGTTTCACGCAATCCTGACCGATCCCACGCTGAAGGACGC
>DATNCZ010000514.1:0-2103 GCA_035553335.1 Gemmatimonadaceae bacterium | reverse complement strand
CTGAACGCACCGTACAATCGCACCGTCGTGTACGGCACCAGCGCCAGGTCCACCCCTGCCTTGACCTCGTCGTAATCACTGAACGGTTGGCCCAGCCCGATACCGAGGCTCGCGTACTGCGCGGCAGGTCCCTCCTTGCCGCGATACGCCAGCGCCGACAGTCGCGAGTATGACGCGAAGAAACGCTGGTCTCCGAAGAACGGAACTCCTTCGGCAGTAGCCGAGTATCCGTAAGACGCCGGCTCCTGACACGCGAGTGTGGGACACGAATCGATCTGGCGGTTGCCGAGCAGCAGCTCCGCCGCGTAGTTGCCGAACCTGCTCGTGCGTAGTGCGACCGTACCGCCGATCGTCAGATTGCCCGATACGTGCTCATTGCGCCACGACAGCGCGTATATGTTGAGCGGATTGAGTAGCGACGGGTCGTACGATCTCCCGATTCCGTATGCGAGATATCCCTCCGAAGTGCCGACTTCCAGATCGCGCCACCGCACTGACAAACGGTGCGTGTAGAAGTACCGCGCGTACACACCATCAGGCTGGAAATCGTCGTCCAGCCGCGTGGCCAGCGCAGACATGTGAATGCGGTCCGTGCCGATCTGCGTGTACAGTTGATCGTACGTGTACGGTGCGCTTCCGAGCTGCAGTCCCTGCAGCGATGAAGGTCCCCAGTTCCGCGCCATTCTTCCCGCGAATACACTTCCGTACTTCCACTGCCCGCTCACGTATGCGTCTTCGGTGCGGCCCTCGATCGCGCGGTCCTGCTTGCCCGCGAAATCGGGATCGTGGTTGAGCCGGTTGTCGATGATTGGATGAATCACCGCCGCGACCGGCCCCGCGACCATCGCAAGCCTGAATCCCGCGCCGCCAGTGACGCTGTGATCGGTATCTGCCAGCATAAGCTCGCGCTGTCCCGATGTCTGCGCCGTGCTGAACACGTCGGCATTCGCGATGAACGCCGGTTGGTCCGGTGAAGTCGTCGCGCCTGCCGCGTTGACTGCGTAACGCGCGAGTGCCGTGCGAAGTGCGATCGCATACGATCTGATCACCGCCGAATGCGTGTGCGAAAGCGCCGTATCCGCGCCAGCGGACATCTGCGCCGCGGTGTACGGACGCTCCAGCAGCGAGACGCCGCGCAGCTCGCCGCGTGCGATCAGCGCGTCTGCAAATTTGTATGCGATGTCGTCGAGCGGGACGTACAGCGACGCCTGGGCGCGTGCCGATCGCGGCAGCGCGAGCGATGCAACAGCAACGAGGACTATCGCGATCGCACGGGTGAAACTTTTCAATTGATTATCTGTTGTGTGGTTGTGCTGTTGTATGCGTCGTAAGCGTCCAGCACTTCGTCGACACTGACAGTCGCCGCGCCGAGCTTTCCGACTTCGACGCCGGCCGCGAAGTTCGCGATGACCGCCGCCTCCGATGCCGTGGCGCCTGCAGCAAGCATCGTCGCGAGGTACGCGGTTACCGTGTCGCCGGCACCTACCACGTCGTAAACTTCGCGCGCCGTCGTCGGAATGCGGCCGACTTCGCCGTCGGCTGATACAAGTACCATTCCATGCTCGCCGAGCGTGAGGAGCAGGTGCTCGACGCCGAGCCGCGCACATGTCGCTGGAAGGGCCGCCGGAGATGCGATGTCGAGCGTGGCACCCACTGCGGATTCGAGCTCCCGCCGGTTTGGCTTGAATATCGTCGCCCCCCGAAATTCGAAGAAATTCCGGAACTTGGGGTCGACGACGACCGGGATCCCCTTGGCGCGCGCAGCTTCCATCGCTGCGCGGATCACCGCCGGTGCGAGGACGCCCTTGTTGTAGTCCTCCAGCACAAGCGCATCTGCTTCTCGAACGGTTGTTCGAATGGCATCCACGAGGGCCTCGGTGTCGGAGCCGTCGGCATCCAGGTCGTCTTCCTCGTCCACGCGCACCAGCTGCTGCGCCCGGGCGACGATCCGCGTCTTGGTGGTGGTGGGCTTGGCGCTCGGAAGTACGCCGCTGGTCGCCGCACCGGCACTTCGGAGCATATCTGTGAGGTCGCCGCCCGCGGCGTCCGACCCGACCGTGCAGACCATGCTGCACGACGCGCCCAGCGCCAGGACGTTCTGCG
>DATNCZ010000513.1:0-5835 GCA_035553335.1 Gemmatimonadaceae bacterium | reverse complement strand
GTACCTCGCCAGGAGCCCCGGACATGTCGAAAATGCGCCTTGCTCCGAAAAGCTTGAGATCGGCCCCGCGATGGGTCGTCCAGGCGCCTGGCTTGGGGTCGTAGGCACGTATCACGTTGGCAACCTGATGCTCGCTCAGCGACCAATCGATGCGCGTAGTACCACGATCCACCTTGGCCGCGTAGGTCGCCAGTGAATCGTCCTGAGCATGCTCGGTCGTGCGCCCCAGCTCGATCAGTGTGAGCGCCTCGATCAGGGCGAGCGCGCCGAGTTCGGACAGGCGGCCCTGCAGCTCTCCGTATGTCTCGTCATCGGCTATCGGCGTGCGCGACTGGAGAATGATCGGTCCGGCATCGAGGGCGGGCACCATCCGCATTATGGTGACACCAGTCTCGGTCAGCCCCTCACGGATCGCGCCCTGAATTGGAGATGCGCCGCGGAGGGCTGGCAGCAGCGACGCGTGAATGTTGAGCGTGCCGTGTTTGGGCGCGTCGATTATGGCTCGCGGCAGGATGTGGCCATAGGCGACGACGACGGAAAGATCCGGGGCGACCGCCTCGACGAGCTCGCGGAAGTCTTCGTCGCGCGGCGACTCGGGTTGGAAGACGGGGAGCGACTCCTCGAGTGCGATCCGCTTGACCGCGGGCTGCGTGAGCACACGATCGCGTCCCACGGGCCTGTCCGGACGAGTAACGACGGCGCAGACCTCGAACCCCTCGCCTACGAGCGCGCGCAGCGCTGGTGCGGCGAAATCGGGCGTGCCCCAGAACATTACGCGCATGGAAAGGTCAGAGCTCCGGCTCGAACGGTGGCGCCGCAGGATCCGTCGATTTGCTGCGCGAGCGGGACTTCCGCGAGTGCGCCTTACCGGGCTCGAGCTTGCGAATGAAACCCGGATAATTGACCGCTTCCTTCTCCCACTTCCGCGCCGTGAACTTGCGCTTGATCAGGCTCATGTAGTCGATGAAGAGCTTGCCGTCGAGATGGTCCAGCTCGTGTTGCACGCATCGGGCGGCGAGATCGGTAAGCTCTACCTCGAACGGATTGCCATCGGCGTCGAGTGCTCGCACGACTATCCGCGTTGCGCGATCCACGTCGCCGAAGATCTCCGGGATGGAGAGGCAGCCCTCTTCCGCGCGCTCGGAGCCTTCCCGCTCGATGATCTCGGGATTCACCATCGCCATCGGATCGTCATCTACTTCCATCACGAAGACGCGTTCCTTGCGGCCGACCTGCGGTGCGGCCAGGCCGATCCCCTCGGCGGCGCGCATCGTTTCGAACATGTCGGCTACGAGCGCACGAACCTCGTCGGTAACAGCTCGAAGAGCTTCGGTGCGCTCACGCAGGATCGGATCTCCAAGAACGCGAATGTCGAGTACAGCCACAGCTCGTTACTCCTCGGCGCCCGCGGAATTCTTGCGCATGATCTTGGCTATGCGGCCGCGCTCCACGATCAGGCGCGTGTCGCCGGACTTTATCGTGACGCGGTCGTCCAGCGAGATGACAGGATTGCCGTCCTTGGTCTGCTGCGCGATGTACGTCACCTCGCCCACGACGCCGCCGGCCGTGACTATCTCGTCCCCGCGGCGAAGACTCCGGAGCATGGTATCGTGCTCCTTCTTCTGCTTCTGCTGCGGGCGAAGAAGGACGAAATAGAAGATGGCGCCGATCGCGCCATACATCAGGATGGTGCCTACTAGCGGATTGTTCATCGTGTGATTTCGGGTGTCGCGAAGTAGCGCACGAGCCAGTCGGCGCTCCACTCATCGAACGTTCCGCTTGCGATGTGTTCCCGGGCGGTACGCATGAGTCGAATCAGGAAATGTACATTGTGAAGCGACAGGAGGCGGAGGCCGAGTATCTCTCCGCTGACGAACAGATGCCTCAGATATGCGCGGCTGAATCGGGTGCAGGCCGGACAGTCGCAGTCCGGATCGAGCGGCCCCGGATCGGCGCGCAGCTCGGCGCGTTTCACATTGAGCCGTCCGTCGTGGGTGAAGACTGCTCCGGTGCGCCCCATTCGCGTCGGGGCCACTCAGTCGAACAGATCGACCCCGCGCCGGACGCCCTCGATGAGGTCCTCCGGGAATCCAACCCCCATGAGATAGCGTGGCCGGTCGCGCGGGATCGCCTCGTCGACGACCTCGAGCATCCCATACATGTCCGGTTTGGCCTCGCCGACGGACAGGCCACCGATTCCGAATCCGGTCCAGTGCGCGAGCTCCGTGATTCGCTGGACGGACTCGCGGCGCAGGTGTGGATGGATTCCGCCCTGCACGATCGGAAAGAGCGTCTGCTCGAACGGGGCACTTGCCGCGCCAGTTTCGAACGCCGCGAGACAGCGCGCGAGCCAGCGCGCGCTGCGCTCCATCGCGTCGCGCGCGACGGCCTCGCTCGACTGCCCGGGAATGACATGATCGAATTGCATCATCACGTCAGCGCCGATGTTGCGCTCGATGCCAATCACGGTTTCGGGGGTGAAGAATTTTGCGTCGCCGTTGATGTGGCTTCGAAATTCGACGCCCTCCTCGCTGATGGTTCTGAGTGTTTCGAGCGAGAACACCTGGAACCCGCCCGAATCGGTTAACAGGGGGCCATTCCATCCCATGAATCTGTGCAGGCCTCCCATGTCGCGAATCAGCTCGTCGCCGGGCCGGAGGTGCAGGTGGTACGCATTGGAGAGCACCATCGACGCGCCGGCGCGGTGCAGGTCGTCGGGGTCGAGCGCTTTCACTGTCGCGAGCGTACCGACGGGCATGAATGCCGGAGTCGAAACGTCGCCGTGCGGCGTCGCGAACACGCCCGCGCGCGCTCCGCCCTGGGATTGCAATACGTTGAAGCTGAACGGCATCGGGATCAGAGAATGAGCATTGCGTCGCCGTACGAGAAGAAGCGGTAGCGCTCCTCGACCGCGGTCGCGTACGCACGCATGGTCAGGTCAAAGCCGGCGAAGGCCGCTACCAGCATGATCAGCGTCGAGTGTGGCAGGTGAAAGTTAGTCAGCAGATGATCGACCGCGCGGAACGTGTACGGCGGACGGATGAAGATGCTGGTTTCATTGCTGCCCGATGCGACGGTTCCATCTGCGGCTGCCGCGCTCTCGAGCGTGCGTACGGACGTCGTGCCCACGGCCCACGTCTTCGCGCCGCGCGAGCGGGCACTGGCGATCCGTCGAGCGGCAAGTGCCGGTACCTCGTACCACTCCTCGTGCATCACGTGTTGCGCTGGATCGTCGACTTCGACGGGCTTGAACGTGCCCGCGCCGACGTGCAGAATCACATCTGCGATTTCGACTCCGTGCGCGCGCAGCGCGCTCAGTATCTCCGGCGTGAAATGCAATCCCGCGGTTGGAGCAGCGGCCGATCCGGTCTCGGCGGCATAAACGGTCTGATAGCGTTCCGCGTCGGGCGGAGCGTCGGCGCGCGTGATGTACGGCGGAAGCGGCATGTGTCCGTAGCGCTCGATCGCAGCCGAGTCGTCGAGCGGCGTGACGAGCTCGACGATGCGCGTGCGTCGTTCCGTCGTTTCGAGAATGCGAACGTCGAGTTGATCGCCGATGTGAATCATGCGCCCGGGTTTCACCTTCCCGCCGGGTCGCACCATCGCTTCATAGCGTGAATCGCCGACCGACTTGAGCAACAGTATCTCGGCGGGCGCGCCGGAATCACGTGTGCCGAGCAGACGAGCGCGCATGACGCGCGTAGTGTTGCGAACGAGCACATCGCCGGCGGGAATGTATTCCACGATGTCCGCGAAGCGACGATGCGCGATCGTTTGCGTTGCGCGATCGACCACCATGAGTCGGCTCTCGCCGCGCACTGCTGGCGGCGATTGCGCAATCAGCTCTGGCGGGAGCTGGAAGTCGTAGTCGGAGGTTCTGGTTCCGTGCATGGTAGTCTTGCAGGATAATGATAATCCTGCTGTGGCTGTGCGAGTTCGAGCCTCGTCCCTGGTACGGGCCGGCTGATTGACCTGGTTATCAGACGACCTTGCATTCCTGGGATCATTGGCATTGATCCGTAGCGGTGG
The DNA here is from genome assembly GCA_035553335.1 of Gemmatimonadaceae bacterium. Taxonomy (GTDB): domain Bacteria; phylum Gemmatimonadota; class Gemmatimonadetes; order Gemmatimonadales; family Gemmatimonadaceae; genus Fen-1247. The sequence continues at coordinate 1,806 of DATNCZ010000513.1, read as the reverse complement.
CAACACCGCGAGAAGCGAAGCTCCGAGGAATTCCTCGGAGCTTCGCTGCATTCGGGACCGATTTCAGAGCAAACTGGTTTGCTGTGCTTGCGCTGGCGGCGTGTAACCGAAGTGACGGTACGCCTGCGGCGTCGCGACTCGTCCACGTGGAGTGCGCTGCAGAAATCCATTCTGCACGAGGAACGGCTCGTACACTTCCTCGATCGTCCCGGCATCCTCGCCGACTGCCGCAGCGATGGTCGTTATTCCCACCGGGCCGCCCTCGAATTTCTCGATGATGGTGCGGAGGATGCGCGAATCCATGTCGTCCAGTCCGAACTGATCGACGTCGAGCATCTGCAGTGCTTCGTCAGCAACCGGTAGCGTGATGATTCCATCGGCGCGCACCTGGGCGTAATCGCGTACCCTGCGCAGCAGTCGGTTCGCGACGCGCGGTGTGCCGCGTGAGCGACGCGCGATCTCGTGCATACCGTGCACGTCGATCTCCGTCTTCAGCACCTCTGCAGTGCGGCGAACGATCAACTCGAGCGCTTCGACCGGGTAGTAGTTGAGTCGCTGCTCGATCCCGAAACGCGCGCGCAGCGGGGCTGTGAGCATGCCGAGCCGCGTCGTTGCGCCGATGAGCGTGAATCGCTCGATCGGCATCGTGATCGTCTGTGCCTTGGGCCCTTCGGACAATCTGATGTCGATCCTGTAATCCTCCATCGCGGGATAGAGGAATTCCTCGATCACGGGACGCAGACGATGAATCTCGTCGATGAAGAGGATGTCACCAGCGCGCATGTTGGTGAGCGTTCCGACGAGATCGCCGGGCTTCTCCAGTGCAGGTCCGGACGTCGAGTGGATGTTCACGCCCAGCTCGCGCGCTATCAGCTCAGCCAGCGTGGTCTTGCCAAGTCCCGGCGGGCCGAAGAAGAGCGTGTGGTCCAGCGGCTCGCGCCGCGCGAGCGCCGCATCGATGTAGATGCGGAGCGAGTCCTTGACCTTGGGCTGGCCGATGAACTCTGCCAGTTTCTGCGGTCGGAGCGAAAGCTCGACGACAGATTCGTCGGCGATGACTTCCGGTGTGGTGATCTCGGCGCGGGACATGGATTGGGTGTCCAAAGCTACTTCCGGCATCGTTCAAACATATCCCGAACATATACCGAAAACAAGGTTGACTCAGTCAACTGATTTCGCCCCTGCAGTCGCCCCGCGGCTCAGCGGCTGAGCTGGTCGAGGCGTTCCGCTGCGCGGCCGAGTGTCTCGAACGTCTTGCAGAACGCAAAGCGGACGGAGGTGGTTCCGCGACCCGGGTCGCCGTAGAAACTCGTTCCCGGTACTGTCGCGACACCGATCGTCTCGGCCAGCCATACCGCGAAGTCGCGATCACTGCGGCCGGGATCGATAGCGCTGAAGTCAGCCAGCACGTAATACGCGCCGTCGGGAACGCCGCACGAGAATCCCGCCTTTATCAGTGCGGTCATCATCACGTCGCGGCGTTGCTTGTATGCGAGCTGGAGATGGTTGTAGTAATCCGCGTCGAAGGCCATTCCAACCGCGCCGGCGGCCTGCAATGGTGCGGACGCACCGACGGTGAGGAAGTCGTGGACCTTGCGTATCGCATTCGTCAGCTCCCGCGGCGCGATCGCGTAGCCAAGCCGCCAGCCGGTGCACGAGAATGTCTTCGACAGCCCCGATATCGTTACCGTGCGCTCGCGCATTCCGGGCCACGTCGCGATCGGATGATGGTGACCGGCGTACACGAGGTGCTCGTAAATCTCGTCGGTGAAGACGAGCAGATTGTGTCGTTGCGCCAGCTCCGCG
>DATNCZ010000512.1:0-6724 GCA_035553335.1 Gemmatimonadaceae bacterium | reverse complement strand
CGAAGCACGTCATCGATTTCATCGACAGGAGTATCGCGTGGTACAACCGCTGGTTTTCTCATTCGGGCCCAAGGGAGGGTTGATGTCGAAAAGATCAGGTAGCCGTTGGCTACTGTTCGCGTTGTTGTCGTTTACGGGGGTGGGCGTTGCCGGAGGTACAGCTGGAGCACAGGCCGGCGTGGCGCCACAGGGGACTGCAACGATCACGGGAACAATTACCGATTCGGCGGGACATGCACCGATCGCCGGAGTTCAGGTCTCCGCGGGTCCGGCTGGTGTCACGTCGGGCACGACGATAAAGGGCGCGATAACCGCGCCGAACGGACGATTCACGATCACCGGAGTCGCGCCTGGCGCGGTGACGGTTCGCGCACGCCTGCTCGGCTTCGCGCCGGTCACGAGGCAGGTTACGGCGACTGCTGGAAGCGTCACCACCGTCGACATCGCGTTGATGCACCAGACTGCGTTGCTCGATCAGGTCGTCGTTACAGGTACAGCCGGAGCGACGCAGCGTCGCGCGGTCGGTAACGTGATCGAGAGCATAAAGGCGACCGATATCGTAACCGTCGCGCCAGTCACCACTGTCGGTCAGTTGGTGGAAGGTCGCACGCCGGGTCTCACGGTGCTGCCTTCATCCGGACAGGTCGGTACCGGATCGCAGCTTCGCGTGCGTGGTGTGAGCAGTCTTTCGCTTACCAACGAGCCGCTGATCTACATCGATGGTGTGCGCATGGACGGCAACGCCAGTCGCGGTCCGTCACAGCGTGGTGGCATGGGCACCAGCGCACTCGACGACATCAATCCTGAAGACATCGAGAGCATCGAAGTCATCAAGGGGCCGGCGGCCGGTACGCTGTACGGCACCGAGGCCTCGAACGGCGTGATTCAGATCATCACGAAGCGTGGAAGGAGCGGCAAGGCATCATGGAACTTCAGCCAGCGACTGGGCACCAACTGGCTTGCGAATCCGGGCGGTCGTGCTGGCACTCTTTACGCAAAGGATCCGGCGACGCAGCAGCTCGACAGCGTCAACCTCTACCTGCACGAGGTACAGTCGGGCAACGGGCCGATCTTCACGAATGGAATGCTCGAAGGCACCAACCTGAGTCTGGCCGGCGGCTCGGACCTCGCCAGATACTTCACGTCGGTGAACTACGATGATGATGTCGGCGTCGTTCCATGGAACGTGGCCAAGAAGCTGGGAGCGCGGGCGAATCTCGATCTGCTCGTCGGCAACAAGCTCAAGATCACGACAAACATGGCCTACCTGCGCAACAGGATCCGGCTCGCACAGGGCGCGATCGACATCGATCCGTTCAGCAATCTGATCTGGGGCAATCCGCTCACGCTCGGCAAGGGCCAGCGCGGCTTCAATACATCGCCGCCAGAAGAGTGGTCGACGGTGGAGAGTCACGCCGACGTCGATCGGACGACGTCGAACCTGACTCTGAACTACACTCCGATCTCGTGGTTCACCAATCGCCTCATAGCCGGACTGGACGCGAGCACGGAGAACAACTGGGTGCTGTATCCGCGTCAGCCCAAGGGCAACCTCGACTTCCTGGGCAACAACGGCCTCGGCTCGAAGTCAGTCTCGCGCGCGCTGCACAACTTCATCACGCTCGACTACTCCGGCTCCGCCAAGTATCATCGCGGTGACAATCTCGACTTCACGAGCAGCATCGGGTTGCAGTACTACCATCAGGATCTGAACACGATTACTGCAACAGGTTCCAACTTCCCGGCGATTCCGATCACGACCGTCAGTGGCGGAACGACGCGCACCGGCACCGAGACGTATACGGGAAATGCGACGGTCGGTGTTTTCGGCCAGGAAGAGATGGCATGGCGCAACCGCGTCTTCCTCACCGCCGCGCTGCGCGGAGACGACAACAGCGCGTTCGGAAAGCAGTTCAAGGCAGCGTACTATCCCAAGTTCAGCGGATCGTGGGTGATCGGCGAGGAGCCGTGGTTCCACGTGCCGCTCGTCAACAGTCTGCGGTTGCGCGCTGCGTACGGTGCGTCGGGCACGCAGCCTGGTGCCTTCGATGCATCGCAGCTGTACGCACCATCGGTAGGCTACGCGGATCAACCCGGTCTCGTGCCGAGCGCATTCGGAAACCCTGCGCTGCGTCCGGAGCTGAGCAAGGAGCTCGAAATGGGCTTCGAGAGCACGATACTCGGCGGCAGCACGGACTTGAGCTACACGCACTATCATCGCAACATCACGGACGCGATCGTGAACTCGCCGCTTCCACCATCGACCGGTTTCCCAGGTTCGCAGATCGTGAACATCGGGCGTGTAACCGGCTGGGGTAACGAGCTCGCCATCAATACGCGGCTCATCACGCGCGACAAGTTCTCATGGGCGGTCGGTTCGTCGTACTCCAGGAACGGGAACCGCATCGAGGACATGGGCGGGATTCCGTTCATCACGATTGCCGGTGGTCAGGCGCAGAATCGCGTCGGATTCGGAATCGGCGACATCTTCATGTACAAGGTTCTGTCTGCAACCATCGACTCGGCGGGCTTCGTCACGTCGGCGATGTGCGACGGCGGAACGGGCAAGCAGGGTCTCGAGATGGGCGGCAAGGCGGTTCCTTGCTCGGCGGCACCGCGCGTACGCTGGGGCCCGTCGCAGCCGACGTGGCAGCTCGGTGTGAACACCACCGTGACACTGTTCAAGCGACTGACTCTGTTCGCGTCGGCTGACGGTAACGGTGGCAACTATCAGTCCGACACGGAGATCCGCGCGCTGCACAATCTTGGACTCACCCGCGCCGTGATCAAGCGCGACGATCCAATTCTTCAGGAATACCGCGCCATCGAGAACGATGCGACCGGTACGTTCCTCGCAAGCTTCGTCCGACTGCGTGAACTCTCGGCGACGTACAACCTGCCGAATCGCTTTGCCGGCCGGATCGGCGCCAACGGCGGATCGTTCAGTCTGGCGATGCGCAACGTTGCGATGCTGTGGACCGGCGCGCAGGGTTGGAACACGTCACGTGACGGTCTCGTGTACGTGCCTGTCGCGAACCAGCACGTCTGGGACGCGGAGACTCGTGCCGCGGGCCAGCTGTCGCAGGGCTATCAGACAATTCTGCCTCCCGCGGCAAGCCTCACGGCGACGCTGCGGCTCTCCTTCTAACGTTACGGGAATTCTAAGATGCAATATCACAACTCAAACGGCAGCGGGAGAAAACCGTTCGGTCGAAGCGTTGCGAGATCGATTCTGGTGCTCGGTCTCGCAGCCGCAACCGCTTGCAACAGCCTGCTCGACGTTACCAACCCGGGCGTTGTAAAGAGCAGCGATCTTTCCGATCCTTCGCTGGCTCCGACGCTCGATGCGGCGGCACTTGGCACCTTCAACTGCGCGTTTGCGCAGTACGTTGCGACGGCCGGCGTGCTGTCGGGAGAATACATCGTCTCCAACTCGTTCGTCGATGCAAACCAGTGGGGTTGGCGCGGCGTGGAAACCAAGACACAGCCTGGAACGTGTCCGGGGAGCCGCGCTACGACGTCGCTGGGCTTCTACACGCCCATGCAATCAGCGCGCTTTCAGGCTGAGGATGCTGCGAAGCGCATAACAGCGTTCACCGCCGCTCAGGTGCCGACGCGTGCAAACATGCTGGCCGAGCTCACGACCTACGCCGCATACACGTACGTGCTGCTAGGCGAGGGAATGTGCAAGATGACGGTCGACAACGGGCCGCTCATAACGCGTGACAGCACGTTCAAGATCGCAGTTGCCAAATTCACCGCGGCGCTGGCTCTTGCGCAGACGGCGAACTATCCGGCGATGACCAACATGGCGCTCGTCGGTCGAGCTCGAGCGCAGCTCGATCTCGGGAATCTGACGGCTGCGAAAGCGGATGCTCAGGCAGTGCCGGCGGGCTTCGTTCGCAATGCGGAGTATTCGGAGACCACGATTACGCGTGAGAACCGCATCTACAATCTCACGATCAGAAACGATTTCCTGTCGGTCGGTCCGGACTACCGCGGTCTCACCGTCGGTGGCGTACCCGATCCCAGGGTGCCGGTGCTGAATACGGGCCGTTTCGGAAACGATGCAGTCACGCCGCAGTGGCAGCAGCGGAAGTTCATCGGAACGGGCGCGGTGCCAATGCCGATCGCGTCTTGGGCCGAGGCGCAGCTGATCTATGCGGAAGCTGCTGGCGGACAGGAGGCGAAGGATGCCATCAATCGCGTACGCGCGTCGCGTGGCGTCGCGCCGCTCAACGGCAGCGAAGGCTCGGACATCGAGGCGATAGTGCTCGAAGAGCGCCGGCGTACGCTCTTCAGCGAAGGACAGCGTCTTGGAGATATGCTGCGGATGAACATTCCGTTCCCGTCCGGTGTGAATCACAAGGGGCAGACGTACGGTCCGACCACGTGCGTACCACTGCCGGATGTGGAGACGCAGAACAATCCGAACCTGCGCGGCTCGTGATCCTGTAGGACCGCGTTAAAATCCCCCTGCCATCTCCAATCGATGGCAGGGGGATTTCGTTTTTTTGCGGGGCCGTCGGTTCATGTCGAGCGATCGCCGCTGATTGTTATCCGGACCGTCAGGGCATGCTATCCATGTCGTGCATGTGCGACGGAGCATCTGGCTTCGCCATCTGCATACCCATGTTCATCACGCCCGGGCGCAGGCGCAGAAACACAGTAGCGCCCACCGGCGTGCGTGTGCCGTACGTGTTCTTCAGCGCCGATGGAACCATGTTGATGGTACTCGCCGCGCCGAGTCCGAGGCTCACGCCGTAGATGGATGTGAGTTCCCGCACGTAACCGAGAGTCACCTCACCGACGTCATACTGGATCGACGGCAATGGCGTCGTGATGACGATCATGCTTGCGTGTGTCAGTTGCGCGAGTGACGAAGCGGGTGTGGTCGGTGCTGAAATTGGAAGATCCTCCGGGCCTTTCTGCACGAACTCAGCGCGAGTGAAAACACTGTTGCGCCGATCGAGTGTGAGATTGCTCTCGGCCAGCAGGCTATTTGACAGACTGGCTGGTCCGGTGTGCTTGTTCGCTCCGTAGATGAACGAGCTCGCCCAGTTGCCGGATGTTCCAAATGGCCGTCCGTACAGCACCGACGCGCTGATTCGGTGCACCGATTCTTCGGGGTGCAGCTGCTCCGGGCTCTTGAGATACGCGTAGGATGCCGAAAGACTCCAATCTTCGGTTGGATTTACCGTGAGACGCCCGGCGTATGAATCGAGACTGCGTCCGTTGTAATCGAAGTTGGTGCGAGTCTCGTCCGGCTCGCGGCCGTTGAAGATCGATCCTTCCAGGCGCAGCGTGCGCGTGTAGATGCCAGCCGTGAGCACGCCGAACGAAATGTGAGTCGCATCCTGCCAGTGATGGCCGATCGGTGCCAGTGGATCGTTCGCGGCGCTCGGACGGTGTGGGAATGCGACAGGTCCAATTGCAGGCTCACCGACCGGAGCCGCGTAGAGCGATACAGCGAGATTGTCGCCAATTGCGTGATCGTACAGCGCGGCGATCTCCATGAAGAGATCGTGTGGATGTTGTCGATCGTAAAGCGATCGACCGCGATACGACTCTCCGGACTGCAGCAGTAATGGATAGCCATGCGAGCCGACGGTGAATGGCTCTGCGCTCACCATTCCGCGGAGGCCGAGGCGGCCGCCGGCGAGATCGTGGCCAGCCATGAGCATTCCCCAGTTCACACTGGCGAATTGCCTGTCGCCGCGCCTGGTGCCCTGGTCATCGTATTGCAGGAACGCAACGCCATGCAGCATCACATCCCATGCGCCGATCATGGTATGGGATGCATGCATAGTCGTTGCGTCCGGCACCCAGGAAGTGCCAGATCCCATGCGCTGCATGGGAATGCCGAGCGGCGCCGACGCCATGGACGTGCGACGCATGGACGGTAGCGTCGTGTCGTTCCGCGCGGGCTCGTGATGAGCGGAATCAGCCTGTTGCGGATGACCGTGTTGTGCGAACGCCCGCGGAGCCGCGAAGGTCGTCGCGAAAGCCGCGACGACGAGCGTGCATGCGTGGGAGCGCAATGAAAGCGACATCTATAAATCCGGAAGCAATCGTCGTGGCGCTGTTGCCTGCGACGATCAATGGTATTTGTCATCGGTGTCAGCCGTGACACCGGAGAGTCTCCGCGGACAGTGCGTGACTCTGAACGCCGCGAATCGCGGCAGAGGGCTACGCTTTGGGAGGGGGCGGCTCTGGCGCGACTGCCATCGCGATCGGCAGCTCGTTGTACTCGGCATGCACCGATGGCACGAGCGTTATTGCCGGTTGCGGTGCCACGACCGTCGATGGGAGCGCTATCGCGCTGCATCCCGTAACCGCGGGACAGCAGTTCATCCCCGTGGAGCTATCGCAAGGGGAGTGGTTGTGCTGACCGGGTGGAGCTTTGGTCGGATCGTTGTCGGCGTGACGCGATCGGTGTTGTGACGTGGCGGGCTCAGCGGGAGCCGCGGCGCCGGACATGGCTGCCGACTGTGCCATCGCCGCGCACGGCGCCAAGCCGATCCCCGTCAACAGAGGGATCAGGAGAACGCTCAGCAGGACTCGAACGACACGGCCAGTCATGACGCGAAATTTAAGCCTCGAGCCACGGACCGTCAGCTGTCGCTCGGGCTGGTTTGCAATCCATCGCGTGATCGGACGATAATTGACAGCCGGAGGTGTTGGGGGAACATGCCGGGCGGTATGGCGCACCGGGATGGACCGG
>DATNCZ010000511.1:0-2240 GCA_035553335.1 Gemmatimonadaceae bacterium | reverse complement strand
AGTTACAACGCCCGCCGACGGCGCCTGGCCGTCGTACTGGTCGTACGCGACGAGCAGTCCGATCTCGAGAAAACTGGTTCCGGGGTCGCACAGCAGCTTGACCCGCTCGCGCGCGGACAACTTGCCCTGCGCATGCAGCTTCTCGATCTTCTTCGCGCCGCCGCCCTGCTCGAGCTTGTTCTCGAGCGCCCGAAGGTCGGTGTCGAGCGACTGCAGGCGCGACGTCACGCTGTCTGGCTTTCGCGCGCCTCGAACCAGTCGTGGATGTAATCCACGAGCTCGCTGGTCGGCGTACCAGGTCCGAACAGCCGCCCGGTGCCGCGAGCCTCGAGTGCATCCATGTCCTCGCGCGGGATGATCCCGCCACCGGTGACGAGAATGTCGTCGCGTCCGTCAGCACGCAGCAGATCCAGCACACGCGGAATGAGCGTCATGTGTGCACCGCTCAGGATGGACAGCCCGACCACGTCGACGTCCTCCTGAATGGCTGCGGTCGCGATCATCTCGGGAGTCTGATGCAGGCCCGTATAGATGACCTCCATCCCCGCGTCGCGCAGCGCGGCCGCAACTACTTTGGCGCCACGGTCGTGGCCGTCCAGTCCCGGTTTGGCGACTAGCACTCGGATAGGGCGCATCTCTTTCGATTGCAAGGGTTAGAAGAACACGGGCTCGCGATACGCACCAAATACTTCTTCCATGGCGGCGCGTATCTCGTACAGCGTGCAGTAGGCGCGAGCGCAGTCGAGTATGAACGGCATCAGGTTGGCGTCAATGCGCGACGCTTCACGCAACGCAACGAGTCGTGATTCCACAAGCGCGTTGTCACGCGATGCGCGCATCGCCGCCATCCGCGCACGCTGTTCGCGCTCGGCGGCCTCGCTCACTTTCAATAATGGAATGGTGAGTTCGCCCTCTTCGGTGACGAACTCGTTCACGCCGACGATCGTGCGTCGGTGCTGCTCGATCTCCCACTGCTGACGAGAGGACGATTCCGCGATCTTGCGTTGCAGCCACCCGGTCTCGAGACCATGCACCACACCGCCGACCTCGGCGATCTGCTCGAACAACGCCTCGGCTTCCTGTTCCAGCTTGTCGGTCAGAGCTTCCACGTAGTACGATCCGCCCAGTGGATCGGCGACGTTCGGAACTCCGGTCTCGTAAGCGAGCACCTGCTGCGTGCGAAGTGCAACCTGCACTGCCTGCTCGGTCGGAAGCGCGAGCGTCTCGTCCATCGAGTTGGTGTGCAACGATTGCGTGCCGCCCAGCACCGCCGCCATTGCCTGATACGCAACGCGCACGACGTTGTTCATCGGCTGTTGCGCCGTGAGTGTCACACCGGCCGTCTGCGAGTGAAAGCGCATGATGAGCGAGCGCGGGTCCTTTGCGCCGAAACGCTCCTTGAGATGGCGCGCCCATATACGCCGCGCCGCACGGAGTTTCGCAATCTCCTCGAAGAAGTCGTTATGGATATCCCAGAAGAACGACAGCCGTGGCGCGAACTCGTCCACGTCCAGACCACGGGCGAGACCGCGCTCGACGTACGTGAAGCCGTCGGCCAACGTGAACGCGAGCTCCTGTGCAGCTGTGGCACCGGCCTCTCGGATGTGATAGCCGGATATCGAGATCGTATTCCAGAGCGGGACGTGCTCCGCGGACCACGCGAAGTTGTCGACGATGAGACGCAGCGCGGGCTCGATGGGATAGACCCACGCGTGCTGCGCCATGTACTCCTTGAGGATGTCGTTCTGAATCGTTCCGCGCAGCTCCCTGATGTCCACGCCCTGCTTCTCGGCGGCGGCCACGTAGAACGCGAACAGAATCACCGCGGGACCGTTGATGGTCATCGACGTCGAAACCTTGTCGAGCGGAATTCCCTCGAAAAGCGTCTCCATGTCGGCGAGACTCGAGATCGCGACGCCGCACTTTCCAACCTCGCCCTCCGAACGCGGATGATCGGAGTCGTAGCCCATCAACGTCGGGAAATCGAACGCGACCGAAAGACCGGTCTGACCGTGCGACAGCAGATACTTGTAGCGGGCGTTGGTTTCGGGCGCGGTGCCGAATCCGGCGAACTGCCGCATCGTCCAGAGCTTGCCGCGATATCCCGTCGCGTGTATGCCGCGTGTAAAGGGATATTCGCCCGGCAGCTCGAGTGCCGATCCGTCGCCCGCGATGTCGAGCGCAGTGTAAACGGGATCGACGACGTCGCCGGAATTCGCGAATAGCGCATTGCGCTTTTT
>DATNCZ010000510.1:0-4436 GCA_035553335.1 Gemmatimonadaceae bacterium | reverse complement strand
GGGGCTGACGGGGGTCGAAGTCGAGCCGTGGGGCCGCTTCGGGCGCGGTTGGGAGAACGTGTCGTACGAGGGCCGCATCCTCACTCCATACAGCCAGCCGATGCCAGGCCAGGCGAGCGCGTGGACCGGAAGCACAAAAGGTACGATAACGGCACCCGTGATGGTGGTCGAGGGCGGTGTCGACAGCATTGCCAAGTACGGCACCAGGCTCCGCGGCGCACTGGTGTTGCTCGCGCCTGCACGTCCACTGCCACCCGAGTTTCGCGATCCCGAAGAGCGCCGTACGCCGGTCGACTCGCTACTGGCGCCGGTCAATCAGCGTGCCCGCCCAGCGATCGGATGGGACACTCTGCTGGTGAAGATTCAGAAACAACAGGCCCACGGAGATTCACTGCTCCGAGCTGCTGGTGTGGCTGGCGTGATTACTGGTTCGGGAAGTGCGTACGGAACGATACGCGGCGGCGGAGACTGGTCCGCGACCAACCCAGCCATGCCGATTCCCGTGCCGAACGTCATAGTGCAGCAGGAGCAATACAACGAGATGTACCGCAACGTGACGAGCGGCGTGCCTGTCACCGTGCAGCTCAACGTACAGAACAGATTTCTCACCGATGATCTGAACGCATACAACACGCTCGGCGATATTCGTGGGACAGACAAGCCTGACGAGTATGTAATGATTGGCGCCCATCTCGACTCCTGGCATTATGGAAATGGCGCGACTGACAACGCGGCGGGCACCGTCGTGATGATGGAAGCGATGCGCATCCTCAAGACGCTCGACCTGCACCCCAGGCGTACGATCAGGATCGCTCTCTGGAGCGGCGAAGAAGAAGGGATTTATGGATCGCGGGGATGGATCAAAAAGCATCCGGAGCTGGCACCGAAGATCTCGGCGTATCTCAACCTGGACAACGGTACAGGGAAGATTCGTGGGGTGTGGGACCAGGGTAACGCAAAGGCGATCCCGATATTCGAGCAGATTCTGTGGCCGTTCCATGATCTCGGCGTGGTAGCGGTACGGCATGGGAACACCGGAAGCACGGACCACGTTTCGTTCGACGACGCTGGCATTCCGGGGTTCAACTTCATCCAGGATCCGATCGAATATGGCCTCCGGACGCACCATACCTCGAACGACGTGTATGACCATCTGGAGCTCGAGGATCTGAAGCAGGCCGCGGTGGTGGTCGCCGCAACTGCGTACGAGATCGCGAACAGGGACGAGATGTTTCCACGCAAGTGAGGAAGATGAAAGTTCGACAGCATCAGAGGGCGTTGGCGTTACTGGCACTCGTTGCCGGAGCATGTTTGCTGCCGGCGCTTATGCCAGCAGTTCTGCCAGCTCAGCGTGCCGCTCTCGAGAAGATCATTCAGCGACGTGTGTTGCCGAACGGACTCGAGGTGATAGTAGTGGAGAACCACGGCGTTCCACTCGCTACCGTCGAGGTCAACGTGCGGAACGGTTCGTTCACGCAGACGCCTGAATATGCTGGTCTTGCTCACATGTACGAGCACATGTTCTTCCGGGCGAATCAGCAGTATCCGGAGAGCGAGATGTATCTCGATCGCGCCGCGCAACTGGGCGCCGTATTCAACGGAACGACGCAGGAAGAAACGGTGAGCTACTATCTCACCGTGCCGGCCGATTCGGTTCGCGGCGCAATTCAGTGGCTGACGCCGGCACTGCGCGAGCCGTTGTTCCTGGAGAGCGAGCTGGCCGTGGAGCGACAGGTTGTAATCGGCGAGTACGATCGCAACGAGTCCAGTCCATTCTTCCAGTTGCAGCGACAGATGGACATGAAGCTGTATCCGGGCAACTACTCACGGAAGAATGTGATAGGTGATCGTCAGGTCGTGGCGACGACCACGCCTGAGAAGATGCGGTTCATCCAGCACAAGTACTACATCCCGAACAACTCGGTACTGATAGTCGCCGGTGATGTGAAGCCGGATAGTATCTTCGCCATAGCAGCGCGCCAACTTGGCGGATGGGCACGCGGTCCGGATCCGTTCGTCGCCGATCCCATTCCCGACATTCCACCACTCACGGCGAGCGATGCAGTCGTAGCGGAGGCTCCGGTCAACGCCGTGACCGTGCTGCTGCAATGGCAGGGACCGAGTGTCGGCAAGGATCCCAAATCGACGTACGCGGCGGATGTGTTCTCGGATCTTCTCAACGATCCGCGGTCGCGCTTTCAGCAACGTTTGGTGGACAGCGGACTGTGGCAGGGGGTGACGGTCAACTATTACACGCTGAATCACACAGGGCCGATCACGATAAGTGGCCAGACGTCGCCGGAGAAATTGCGCCCGGCACTCGCGGCTCTGGATTCGGAGATCAAGAAGCTGGATGCCCCGACGTACTTCGATCCCGATGAATTGAAAGCCGTCCAGGCACATCGCGCAGTAACATCGGCGTTCGGAAGAGAGCAGGCATCAGCGTTCGCGCACACGCTTGGATTCTGGTGGAGCGTCGCGAGTCTCGAGTATTACATGGGCTACGTGGACAACATGGCGCATCAGACGACTGCAGATCTGCGTGCATATGCCGACAGGTACATCATCGGAAAGCCGCGTATCACCGGCGTCCTCATCTCACCCGAAGGGCGGCAGCGGATCCACCTGACCGTTGACGAGCTCAAAGCGGGAGGGTCCAAGTGATGCTGCGCAGAGTCATGCTGTTAGCGGCGCTGGTGTGCGCGGGAATTGGAAGTGTAGGCGCACAGACGGAGGCAGACACCCTCACGTCGAGCTTCTCGGTCGACGGTATTCCCGTCATCCTGCGTCGGAACACGTCGAACAACGTGGTGGTCGCCAACGTCTATCTGCTGGGCGGCGTGCGTCAGGTGACGCCGGCTACAAGCGGGATCGAGCCATTCCTTCTGGCCGTGTCGGAGCGCGGCACGCAGCACTACCCCAAGGCCGTTCTTCGTAGCAGGACATCCGCGCTCGGCAGCGACTTCGTGATAGCGCCGAGTGTGGACTGGACGATGTTCGGTGCGCGAACGATTACGAGTGCAGTGGATTCGACGTGGGCGATATTTGCGGACCGACTGATGTATCCAGCCATTCAGCCCGCGGAAGTCGAGCTGGTGCGGGCGCAGCTGTTGAGTGCGCAAAGGCAGGAGCGGGACGATCCGGACGCGTACGTATCGGACCTCGCCGACAGTGTCGCGTTCTCCGGGCATCCGTACGCGATAGCCGAGACCGGCAATGCGACCTCGCTGGCCGGCATCACGGCCGCAGATCTGAGACAGTATCAGAAGTCGCAGATAGTCAAATCACGGATGTTGATCGTCGTCGTCGGCGACGTGACGCGTGCTCACGTCGAGTCACTGATCCACTCGACATTCGGACGGCTTCCGGCGGGATCGTACAAATGGACATTGCCGCCAGTCGTGCCAGTCACGCCATCATCGGCGGTGTTGGTACAGCGGGATCTACCGACGAACTATCTACTCGGATACGTTGCCGGGCCACTTGCTTCGTCGCCTGACTATACAGCGCTGCGAGTCGCGGCAACGGTGCTTACGGGTCAGATGTTCGCCGAGATTCGCGGTCGACAGAATCTGACGTATGACGTGCACGCGCCGTTCCTGGAGCGTGCGGCGAGCGCATCCGGGCTTTACGTGACCACGGTGGCGCCCGATACGACGCTCAAGCTGATGAAGTTCTTCATAACGCAATTGCAGAACGAGATCGTGACGCGCGAAGGGTTGCAGCGACTGGAGCTGCAATTCATCACACAGTACTTCCTGGACAACGAGACCAACGCATCGCAGGCGGACTTTCTGGCGCGGTCACAGCTGTATCAGGGGGATTATCGTCGCGCGATGTCGTTTGTGGAGGACCTGAAGTCGGTGACGCCGGAGGCTGTGCAGGCGGCGGCGCGGAAGTACATGAAGAATTTCCACTGGGCGTATCTGGGAGATACGACGAAGGTGGACAGGAGGTTGCTGGAGAGTTTCTAGGGGTGCAGGGGACGAATGGTTGTCGCATTTTGTTGCACGGCAAAATGCGACAACCGGTGACGGCGGACATCGTCCGACCTGGATATCTGGAGTGGGGACGGAACTGCCGGCGGACACAGTGCGGATAGCCACCGAGTATGACGCGGAAGGCAGAGTCAAGGACGTGACGCGTACCCGTGGCCCGTCGCTCGGAGTTACGGACTCGTGGTACAACTACGACGCCGTCGGCAGGGTAAAGGTAGCGTTCGAGGCTGTCAAGACAACGCACTACACGTATGATCCCGCCGGTAACGTGATCTCGAAGAATGATGGCGAGCACGTCGTGACGATGAAGTACGATGCGCTGAACAGGATCGTGAACAAGTTCGTGCCGCTCGTTACTTACAGCTCGACGAGCTGCATGACGAGTCCGCTCATGACGGCCAACTTCACGGGTTACTGTTTCTTCAGCCTGCCGGATCG
>DATNCZ010000509.1:0-8444 GCA_035553335.1 Gemmatimonadaceae bacterium | reverse complement strand
GTGCAGTTCATCAATGCCGCGCCGCGGTATTCCGCGATGAACCTGTTCGTCGACAGCACGAGTGCGCTGACGAGGCCGCAGGCATATGACTCAGGCTCGTCGGTGTATGTCAATGCGCTTGCGAATCCGCGCACGTTCAGGGTCACAGCTGGCAGCGACACGACGACGATCGCTTCGAGCCAGCTGCTGGTGCAGAACATGTCGGTGTACACGATGATCGTGACGCAGCATGCGACCGGCGCGGGACTGCTCGTTCTGCCCGACACCGTATCTCCGCTTCCGAGCGGCCAGGTCGGCATACGTGTGATCAATGCATCGCCATCCGCCGGGCCGGTGGACTTCTATCTGACTGGCGCGGACTCGACGCTCACGACACCTGTAGCTTCCAACATCACGTTCGAGGGTACGTCGGGCTACATCCTTGCTCCCGTGCCGGCCGGAACGCTGCGTGTACGTATCACCACCGCGGGCACCAAGACAGTGTTATTGGACGTGGACGCGAGTCTGTTGACGGATGGACAGGCGAGAAGCGTGTTACTGATGGACGCGGCGGGTGGTGGTCTTCCCGCAACGTGGTTGGCGATACCGGACAGGGGGTAGATTCTCCGTGCAGGTCAGGTCTTGCGTAGACGCACGGCGCAAGACCTGACTCGGCAAACTCCCAGGCCCATAGTCACCGACAGCGCGGAAACGCGGGATCGTCGCCACTGATCGCCGGCCGGTTCTGCCGGTTCGCCAGGGCGAGCGCAATATCGTGCACGAAATTCCCGACTCGCGCCATGTGATCGTAATCGGCGTACTGCGGCTCGTCGGTTGGCTGATGGTAGTCGAGCGCGTAACCGGTGGAGACGTACGCGACCGGCACCTTGTGCAGCACGTAGTTCACCTGGTCGCTGCGGCAGAATCGGTTCCACGGATTGGCCGGCACATCCCACGACTTGTCGATCGCCATAGCCTCGGGACGCACGGCGTTGACCGAGTCGACCACGTCGCCGAACTCGCGCGAAAGCCTGCGGGCGCCAAGCATCTGCACCGAGTTCGGTCCGCCGAATTTCACCTGCCAGACGTGACCCTTCGCTTCCATGTCCATATTGATCGCGGCCGCGACCGAGTCGAGCGGGATGGTAGGATGATCGGTGAACCACTTGGAGCCGAGCAGCCCTGCTTCCTCACCGGTGTGCGATACGAAGATGATCGAGCGTTCCGGGTGCTCGCTCGCGAACTTCTCTGCCTCTTCCATGAGTATGACGGTGCCTGAGCCGTCGTCGTCGGCGCCGTTCATGATGGAATCGCGCCGCGGCGGACGGATGCTGCGGGCGCGCGCGATGAGCGAGTCGATCTCGTGCTGCTGCGCCGCGTTGGGGCGGCAAACCGGATCGTTCGCGCCCTGACGCCGAGTGACCATGTTGACGGCGCGTAGTGAATCGTGATCCACAGCTTCGGGGCGCATTCCGACGTGATCGTTGTGCGCGCTGATCAGCACGTACTCGCCGGCTCGGGCGGGGTCGCTGCCCGGGCGAATCGCGATCACATTGCGGCCGGGAGTCGGTGAAACGCTAAAGCTGTAGCGCCAGTTAGCGGACACTGTCGCGCCGGCGTCGCCAGCTGCAAGCTGTTTCGGCGCCTTTCCGAATAGCTGCTCTGCAGTTGCGCTGTCGATTATCGCGCCCGCGGGACCGGCGATGAGTGAATCGCTAACCGGCATCCCCAGGCGTGGGTGCATCACGGCTGCCGCGGCCGACGCGTCGATCGGCTCGATGAACAGCACGCCGGCGGCGCCGGCCGCGAGCGCGCGCTCATCCCGGCGCGCGAATGTCCGTACGCCACGCGCGCGGTTGCGCGCATCGTCGGCAATGGCTGCGTCGGCGCCAAAGCGATCCGGGAGCGAGTCGCAGCTCGGAACGCGGCCCGTGCCGCCCTGGCTCTCCGGCACTCGCGGGCCGCCCACGAACACGGCGACCTTCCCGCGAAAGCGCGCCGGGTCGAGCGTGACGGTATCGCCGAAGCGGCCGGCGAAGACCGTCTGAACGTTGCGCAGGTCGGCGCGCGCACCGGTACCACTGGCAGCACTCGGCGCGAGTGGAATCCATCGCGCGCCGGCGGCCAGCATCTTTTTTTTGACCATGAGACGCGGTGCCGGACCCTGCAGTGCGAAAGCGCCATACGGGAGATCCTGGAAATACGTCCCCTTCTCGCCCGCGGGTTTGAGGCCGAGCCGATGGAATACGTCCGCGATGTATGCGGTCGCCTTGTAATCGCCCAGTGCGCCGATGTCTCGGCCCTGCATCGAGTCGTCGGCGATCTGGTAGAGTCGAGTGCGGAGGTCGTTGGGCGTGATGGCTGATTCCGTTGGGCGTGGCGTCCATGTGCGTGGACCCTCGTCGGGCCAGACGGGGCGATCGGAGCTGGGCGTCGTCTGCTGCGCAAGGACAGTGGAGACAGAGGCGGCGCTCGTCATCATAAGAGCGATGAGCGCGGAGCGAACGAGGCGAGAGCGGTCGGTCACGATGATGGTCCCGGGTGCAGAGTTGCATCGGAGTGCGTCGGCGAACGGCGGCAACGATGCCGGCGCCGTGTCGGTATTCGTCACACGTTAGCAGGCAGAGGGCGGCTCGGATAGGGCCGCGCGAACGGAAGGGCGAGCAATTTGCAACGGCACGTTGCGTGACCCCAGTAACCACTTCCTCGCCGCGACTACAGATTCCGCTCGACGTCGACGATGTGGATCTTCACGTTGGCAAGCGATCGGTGCGCCTAACGCATCTTCGGAAGATGTTCTGGCCATCGCGCAGGATTACGAAAGGCGATCTCCTGCGCTACTACCTCGCCATATCTCCTGCGCTACTCCCGCACCTGCGCAACCGCGCCATGGTGATGAAGCGTTATCCCAATGGTGCATCCGGTAAGTGCTTCTTCATGAAGCGCGCGCCAAGTCCGCGTCCCGACTGGATCGAGACGTGCGCGATCGAGCACGAATCCGGAAATGTCATCGACTTTCCCATGGTGCAGGATGTCGCGTCATTACTGTGGGTGGTAAATCTCGGGTGTATCGATCTCAATCAATGGTACGCTCGCTGCGACGACGTGGATCGGCCGGATTATCTGCATTTCGATCTCGATCCTGCGAAAGGAGCGTCGTTCCAGCGCGTGCTGGATGTGGCGCTGATCGTTCGAGAGGCATTGGACCATCTCGGAATGCCTTCGTTGATCAAGACGAGCGGTGCTACGGGAATGCACGTGTACGTACCCATCGTGCGCGGTCCGCTACAGAAGCAGGTATGGAGTTTCGCGAAGGAGCTGGCGCGTACCATCGCTTCCAGTCATCCGAAGATCGCCACAGCGGAATACATCATCGCCAAACGTCCGTACGGCAGGGTATTCGTGGACTACAACCAGAATGCGTGGGGAAAGACGCTGGCTTCGGTGTATTCCGTGCGCCCGACTCCGCGCGCGACTGTGTCCACTCCGGTCACCTGGGAAGAGGTCGAGCGGGGCGTGGATCGCGATGCGTTTCGGATGGACACGGTTCCTGAACGTGTTGCCGAACTCGGTGATTTATGGGCGCCGCTGCTCGCAACACGTGGGCGCGTGAAGCTACAGAAGTTCTTATGACTCTTCCGCTCAAATACAGCTACGCGCCAATGGAAGCGCAGTCAGTTGCCGAGCTTCCAACCGGGCCACAATGGGAGTACGAGCCCAAGTGGGACGGCTTTCGGTGCATCGCGTTTCGCGATGGTGCAAAGGTGGAGTTGCGATCAAAGGCAGGTAAGTCACTGTCGCGCTACTTTCCGGAAATCATTGCGGCATTGCGCAACATTGGCGCGAAGAAGTTCGTGCTCGATGGCGAGCTCGTCATTCCGCACGGCAAGGCGCTGTCGTTCGATTCGCTGCTCCAGCGAATACACCCGGCGGCAAGTCGCATCAAGAAATTGTCGACCGAGACACCGGCGATGTACGTTGTATTCGATCTGCTCGTCGGGGAGCGCGGCCGCGTGCTGATCGACGAGCCGCTGAAAGAGCGCCGGTCGATGCTGGAAGCATTCGCAGATCGCTATTTCGATACGGGATCCGCCTTGATGCGTCTGTCTCCGTCGACACGGTCGCTTGCCGTCGCACGACGCTGGCTCGAGGGCCGCGCCGGGCTGGATGGCGTGGTCGCAAAGCGCACGGATCTGCCATACGAGTCAGGCAATCGCATGGGTATGAACAAGGTAAAACGGATTCACACAGCAGATTGCGTGGTCGGCGGTTTCCGGTACGCCACCAAGGGTCATGTGGTCGGATCGTTGCTGCTCGGTCTTTACGATTCCGACGGTCTGCTAGATCACGTCGGGTTCGTATCATCGTTCACGGCCGAAGAAAGGAAATTGCTCTTGCCGAAAGTCGAGAAGCTCATCAAGCCACCGGGATTCACTGGTCAGAAACCTGGTGGGCCGAGTCGATGGACCACGGATCGCTCTGCCGATTGGCAGCCACTGGCACCGAAACTCGTCGTGGAGGTCACATACGATCACTTCTCAGGCGATCGCTTCCGGCACGGGACGAGCTTCGTTCGCTGGCGTCCGGACAAGGCGCCGCGGCAGTGCACGATGGAGCAGATAAAGCCGCCCGTCGCCAACGTATCGAGAATGTTGCGAGCGCCAAAACGATAAGATCCATGTGCAGGTCGGGTGCCGTTCGTCAATTCGCCCCGATCAATCTCCCACATCCAATCCGCTCCGTACTGACAACGATATTGTCCATGTACCGGCTCTGCTCCACCGGCGATCCTGCATTCCAGTAGTTCTCGAAGAACACCGCGTTCAATCCGTAGTCGGTAAATCTCCCGACCCAGTTGAGATCGGTCCGACTTGCCTCGAGCCAGTCGTCGATCCAAAGCTGGAACACACCGTTGGACTGTCCGGGATCGTTGAGCCGAACGTGGGCCTCGATGCAGTACCACTTCCCAACGTGTGACTGGTCGAATATCGGTGTGGCGCTGCGCACTGCACCGAGCCAGCGCAGATGCGGGAAATCGTTGTATGTCGTCGTGACGATCGTACCCGTGGCATCTGTTCCCGAAAACGGATCGATGGTGAGATAGTTCGAATCTGGAAGACCCTTGCCCGCCGACCACACCGGTGCCCCCATCGCCTCGGCCCACGACGGCGTTACGAGAACCAGCGCGCGCGACAACTTGTCGCCACCACCACCAGTCCACGTCGAATCGTTGCGCAGATATACCCGCCAGTAGAGCTCGCGGTACACGGTTGTGCCGCTATCAACGGGATGCAGGTACGGCGCGGGCGTCTTGCCGAGCGCGATCTTGAGAGACCCTGCATCGACCTGGCCCTTTTTGAATCGCGCGTGCATGCCAAACGATCCGAGTACTCCGACGCTGTCGATGCGCTCGAAGCTGGAATCCGGATGCGAGTACTCGAAGTAACGGCCGAGTCTGTTCGTCTCGAAGTCATCACAGAATATCCACGCCGGTTTTGCAGCGTCGCACTCGTGAACAACCGGGTGATTCGCGGCCGTGTCGTGTGCAGGTGTGGTATCCATCACGACCCGCGCGGCGGGTGTCTGCGCCGCCGCGACATTCATCAACGGAGACAGCGAGATGAAGCAGGCCCAGATCATCGATCGCTTCATCGCGCTGTCTCCACGTGTGGCTAGTGTTTCTTTGGCTGGTAAGTGCCAGGCGTTGTACGCGCCGCGATGCTGAGCCGGTTCCATCCGTTGATCGCCACCAGCACCATCGTAAGCTCCGCGATCTCCTTCTCCGAGAAGTGCGCCTTGACAGCTTCGTACGCTTCATCGGAGATGAAACCATCGGTCACTACCGTCACGGCTTCTGTCCAGACGAACGCAGCGCGCTCGCGATCGGTGTAGTACGGCGCTTCTCGCCACGCGGGGAGTCCGTACAGACGCTGTTCCGTCTCGCCGAGTGCGCGAAGGTCCTTCCAGTGCATGTCAATGCAATAGGCGCAGTGATTGATTATCGAGGCGTAAAGCTTGACGATATGAATCAGCGGCACTTCCAGGCTGGTCTGATGAACGTACTTCTCCAGCTCGGACATGGCGGGGTAAGCAGCAGGATCTGCTGTAATGTTGAATCTGGGCTGCATATTATCTCCTTCCATCGGTTGAACTGTCGTAGCGTTTCCTACTATAGAAGAATAACAACTATCCCATCGCAGCCGTCACGTTCGCGATCACGTTCGGGATCACGTTCGGGATCACGTTCGGGATCAATACCGCCAGCTCCGGAGATCCGCACCAGCGGGTGCGTATTTCTGCATGTGTGCAGTCATCTTCGTGATCAGATCTGGTAACGGAGGTCCCCAGCAGTGCGGCGCCATCGGCTGGAACACCACCTCACCGGTCGGCGTCGGGTTCTTCGCCTGCTCGAGGAACTCGTCCAGCTTGTGCACGCCCATGTTCAGGAAGTACGTATCGGCGTCGCCGACGTACACGTTGATCTTGTTTGCCACCTTTGGGCCAAGCGTGCCCCAGTTGGTTTGCAGTATGTTGCGCAGGTCGTAATGCTGCTTCCAGTACTCGGCGACCCTTCTGTCGATGACGCCGGTCTTCTTGTCCCAGATAGGCACGGGATATCCATCCGCTCCGACGGGACCGTACGTCGCCTGCCAGATGTCCCACTGGCCTCCCGAGCGCGCGTGATCGCCGACGGAGAGCTCGGACCAGTTCTCGTCCTTCATCATCGCGGTGATGTTGCCGTCGGGCTTGCGCGAGTCGGGGCGCTCCAGCCTGGTCCAGCTCCCCGCATTCAACCAGTACGCATTGGTGTCAGCGTAGATATTGACGATCTGGAAATAGCGAAAGTCCACGCCGTCGGGGCAGAGTGCCCATGTACCTCCGTAGAAATCCGGGTACATCACCTGATGCGCGAGCGCGATCCATCCGCCAGTCGAGCCGCCGGTAAGCAGGCGCGCCCATGGCTCGCGCTCGACACGGAACTTCGTCTCGACTGTGGGAATGAGCTCCTTCATTATCGCGTCGCCGTACGGGCCGTTGTTCGCGGAGTTCACGCCGTATGAGTCATCATAGTAAGGCGACGGATGTTGCAGCGTGACGAGAATCACGCGCGGCGTTCCGTCAGCGAGCCAGTAGCTGGTGAACTTTGCGCCAGGCCCCGACGTGGCTCCGAATCCGCCAGGTGCGCGGAGCGAGAAATGGCCCTCGTCGTACACCACCGGATATTTCACATCGGGATGCTTGTCGTAATCCCTGGGCAGCAGCACGGTCGCGCCGAAATAAATCGGATGTCCCCACCATTTCGTGAGAATCGCGCTCTGCATCTTGATGTGCTTCACGTGCTCGTTGTCGCCAGGCACCGTAACTGGTGGAATGACCTTGTCCGCGACGAGCTTGATCGGTTGGGTCGATCGCGGATCGTACGTGATCACAACTGGATCGCCATAGATGTTGCCAGGCGACCGCTTCCAGTTCTGGCCTTCCCACTGATCCATGTGCATCCACACGGTATGTCCGTCGGCGCGCGCGAATTTCGTGTAGACGTTCACGAACGGCTCGACGCGATATCTGCCAGCGGGAATGTCGCGCAGACTTCGAACTGGATGTCCGAACGCGGATGCATCGATGATCGCAGTCTGACCCGGTGCGAGATTCTCGACGTTCACTCCGAACAGCGGATCGCCGGTCTCTCCTGTTCGCGTGATCGGCGTACCGGCGGTATCGGCCAGACGGCTGATCGCGACGTAAACCCGTCCTGTGACCGGGCCCGAATGGGCCTGCCCGGTGAATGAAATCTCAAAACGCGGTCCCGCGGCCGCGCTCGGTCCTTGAGCGTACAACGGGGGCGAAGCCAGGAGAGCCGCGAGCACAGAGCATCTGAGCGCGCGTCCGGCCCGCGTAGCTGACTGGTGTTTGTTTGAGCGCATCCGCGAATCCTACGCGCTACTCGTACAAGTGCAATGAGACTACAGCGGCTCTCTTACGAAACGCCGTATAGTTTGCCATTTTCGGACGGTCTCAACGACCTAAAACCCGCATTCCGATCATCCAATGACCGATCACGACGTCACCAGGCGAGACTTCCTCGCTGGAACTGGCAAGCTCGCGCTGGGCGCGATGGTTGCGCCACGCTACATGGCTGCCGAACCGGGGCGGCGAACTCCAACCGGCACACTCAACGTCGCGATAGTCGGCTTCGGTGGCCAGGGATCGGTGAACGCGGAGGCGCTCGCCGAAGTCTGCAACATTGTCGCGATCTGCGACGTGGATGTGGACCGGATGATCCTCAAGAAGGTCACCGATCCCGATGGCAAGGGAACTCCAGCGCGACTACGGCTCGAAGCTCAGCTGAAGAAGTCGGTGCGATACACCGACTTTCGCGAGATGCTGGCGAAACAACACGACATCGATGGAGTCGTGGTAGCGACACCTGATCACCAGCACGCCGTGATAGCGAAGGCGGCGAT
>DATNCZ010000508.1:0-8802 GCA_035553335.1 Gemmatimonadaceae bacterium | reverse complement strand
CGCAGAATCGCCGAGAACAAGGCGGCGCGACGCGAAGCGAACAGCCTGTAAGGTCGCGCCGGTGGGCCAGGAGCGCCCGTGGGTCAAGCGATTTTGGGTAGGCGTCGCTGACTACGTACGGCGCGTGTGGGACAATAGCGGCGATGACAACATCTTTTTTCTCGCGGGCGGAATCTCGTTCAACATTCTGATCGCGATCGTTCCATTCCTGCTGCTGTTCGCCACGTCGCTTACGTATCTGCTGAATCAGTCCACGCTCGCCGCGACGGACGAGATCGTCGCTCTCGTCAACCGATTCCTGCCGGCGAGTACGAGCGATCCTGTGACGAGCGTGGTTGCAAAGATCATTGCAGCGCGTGGCACGGTGGGCCTCTACTCCGCGATCGGATTCATCTGGTTCTCCACGCGACTGTTCGGATCGTTGCGCTCGATACTGAACGCGATATTCGACATCGAGGTTGATCGCGGCATCATCGACGGCAAGGTGTACGACGTGAAGGTTACCGTCGTGTCGTCGCTCCTGTTCGTTGCATATACGGGACTGTCCGCCTATATCGCGATAGCGTCGTCACGCGGCGTTGCGGTTCTGGCGGCGCTCGGCATTCGTCAGGACGTGATGGGCACGCTCGAATACACGCTCGGCCGAATCGTGGCGTTCGTGTTCATTGCGGCGCTGTTCTTCGGCCTCTACAAATATCTTCCCTACAAGAAGATGCGCTGGCAGACCGCGTTCGTCGCCTGCACCTTCACCGCCGTGATGTTCGAGATCGCGAAATCCGTGTTCGCATACTACGTCACGTCGTTCAAGCCCGGCTCGCTCTACACCGGTACTATCGCGGCGCTCGTGATCGTCGTGTTGTGGGTGTACTACGCGTCGATGGTCTTCATACTGGGCGGCGAGGTGGCGCAGGTTTACGAGCTGCGCCACATGCGCAAGCGCCAGCACGAAGCATTCGAGGATTGATGGTCGAATGGACAGGCCATGGTGCCCGTCCTACGGTTTCGATATCTCCTTGATCGTACGATCCGCTGCAATCGCATTGTCGGCCCGTCTGACGATATCGGCCTGCGCGATGACGCCTACGAGCATGTCACGCTCGTCGACGACGGGAATGCGTCGAATCTGCTCCTTTCCCATCGTATTCATCACATCTGAAACGTCGTCGGATGTACGGCACGTAGTTACGGAGTCGCTCATTGCTTCGCGCACCTTGCACGCGGATCCCTTGTGGCCCTTCGCGACGTGACGCACGGTGATGTCCCGATCGGTAATGAGACCGACGAGTTTCGCGGAACCGTCACCGTCCACGACCGGCAGCATTCCGACATCCCGATCGTGCATCAGTTGCGCTGCTTTATTGAGCGTAGTGTCCGGCGTCACGCATACCGGATCGCTGCTCATGATGTCCTGTGCCTTCATTTCGTTTCCCCCGTCATTGTGAACGATTGTATTACTCTCGTGGTCGCATAACATGTGCCCCCGATCGCACCGTCCCTGGAGTCGCACGGGGACGAAAGCGGCAACATTGTGCGCGAGCATCAGCCAATTCGAACCGTCGCGGCGCGATACGTGCGCTGTTTCACTCGTGCAACGTGTCGAACGCTGCACCAGATAATGGAGAACGAATGGCGGATTCCAGGCAGACCAGGTCCCCGAAAACTCCAGCCGCGTCTCGGGTACCGGCGGAATCTGCGCCGCCGTCGCCGCCTGGCACCGCTACATCGGAGCAGCCACATGCTGTAGCGGAACCGCACCCGGTGAGCAGTCATCGGACTCCGCGCGAGATAGCGAAGGAAGAAGCGGGACCTGGCGGTCCATCGACCGAGCCGCAGCCGGACGGGCCCTTTGCGCACACCGCAAAGGCACCGAGCAAGGAGGAGGAGCACATCCGCGCGGCCGTGCAGCGCAGCGCACATCCAGGCGCCGCAAAGGCGCCGCGTCGCACCGGCGACGACCCGAACCATCGCACGGGAAAGCGGTGACATGACGGCCCCGTTTCACGACCGCGCCGACGCCGGACGCAGGCTTGCCGCAGTGCTGCACCAGTACGCCGGACGTCCGGACGTTCGTGTGCTTGCGCTTCCGCGCGGCGGAGTGCCAGTTGCGTACGAAGTTGCCCGTGCGCTCGGTGTACCGCTCGACATATTTCTTGTCCGCAAGCTCGGCCTTCCCGGCCATGAAGAGTTCGCGATGGGCGCGATCGCGAGCGACGGCGTGGTCGTACTGGACAATGAGGTGATTCGCGCACTGCACGTGGACCGGGCCTCGCTCGATTCGGTCATCGCTCGCGAGCGGCGTGAGCTCGAGCGTCGCGAAATTGCCTACCGCGGCGTGAGGCCCCGGACGGACATCCGCGGGTGCACCGTGATTGTCGTCGATGACGGGCTCGCTACCGGATCGACCATGCGTGCAGCAGTGCTCGCTCTCAGACGCGAACAGCCACAGCGCATCGTCGTCGCGGTTCCTGTCGCCGCACCCGAAACGTGCAGATCGTTTCGCCAGGGCGAAGACGCGGCTGATGAAGTGGTCTGTCTCGTAACCCCGGAGCCATTTCAGGCTGTCGGGCTCTGGTATGACGTGTTCGAGCAGACGAGCGACGACGAAGTCCGTGCGCTACTCTCCCAAGCCGCTTCGAACGATCGTTCGAACATGGCTGCGAATTAGAAAATCGGTGCGAAGATCGACTCGCGCCGACGGCTTATGTGCCCCGTCGCGGTCCCCGCAGCGAGCTCGCCAATTCAGGCAGGAAATTGTTCCGGCGCCGGGACGGCGCCGTTTTTGCCATTTGGGCTGTCGAACACCACACACACGTAAGGGAGGCTTGGATGAGAAAGGTGATTTTTGCCGCTGCTGTAATTGCTCTCGCCGCAACCGGGTGCAAGAAGACCGGAGAAGGGGAGTACGAGGTGCAGAAGCCGGTCGTTGGCACTGTCACCGATACGGTGCACACGCCGGTAGTCGAGACTGGCGTCGATAGCACCAAGGTCGCGGTCCCGAAGGTCGAGGTGAAGAAGGATTCCGCCACGATCAAGGTTCCCACGGTCAAGATCAAGAAGCCCTGATAAGCCTTTGCTGCACACACCGGCCCGCCTCGCGGGCCGGTGTTGTCTGCAACCTGTGACCGGTTGCGAGGGTTATATTTCAGAATATTCCAGGGATTTCCGGGGGGCGCGAGCCCACTAACCCCGTCAGGACCCCGAAGGTAGCAGCGGCATGCGGTGTCTTGCGTTGCCCCGATCCCCTGGAGCCCCCCTTCATCCCCGCCTCGCTCGCGGGGACCTTCCGAAGGGCGGGTGTCGCCCCGCAAACCAGACGCATGGCCCTCGCGCTAGCAAGGAAGTACCGCCCGCGCTCGTTCGCCGAGGTGGCCGTTCAGGGCCACGTGTCGAACACGCTGAGAGGCGCAATCGCGCGCGATCGCGTGGCGCATGGATACCTCTTCTGCGGCCCCCGCGGAACGGGCAAGACGACGCTCGCTCGCGTGCTCGCAATGGCGCTCAACTGCGAGAACAAGCAATCCGACGGCGAGCCGTGCGGAGTTTGCACCAGCTGCTAGCGCATCTGGAGCGGCTCGTCCAGCCTCGACGTAGTCGAGATAGACGCTGCATCCAACCGTGGCGTCGACGACGCGCGTGATCTGCGCGAGCGCGCGATGTACGCACCGTCCGGCGACGATCGCTACAAGGTCTACATAGTCGACGAAGCGCACATGCTCACGCGCGAAGCGTGGAATGCACTGCTCAAAGTTCTCGAAGAGCCGCCGGCACGCGTCGTCTTCGTCTTCGCGACTACAGAGCCGCAGAAGATCGCACAGACAGCCGCACCCGTGCTCAGCCGCTTGCAGCGCTTCGATCTCAAGCGCATCGGGCGAAGCGATATCGTCGCCCGCCTCGAGTACATCCTGGACGAAGAGAAGATTCCGCGCGAGCCTGAAGCGTTGATGATGATCTCGCGCGCCGCTGACGGTTCCATGCGCGACGCGCTATCGCTCACCGATCAGGTAACGTCACTCGGCGAAGGAAGCATCACCGCGGAAGCCGTGCGCGCGGCGCTCGGTCTCGTTCCGGAAGACGAATACCTCGACATTCTCGACATAATCGTTCAGCGCCGCGCGGCAGACGTGTTCACCGCTGTACGCCGTCTCGCCGACGAGGGCGTCGACTTCGGGATCTTCCTCGCAGGATTCTCCGACGTCCTGCGCGCGCAGCTCGCTGTTCTGCTTGGCGGAAGTGTCCCCGACGTCTCCGCAGCAGCGACGGAGCGTCTGCGCGGCAATTCAGAGCGGCTGGCATCGGGCGATGTACTTCGCATGCTCAACGTTCTGAGCGATCTCGAGCCGCGCTTCCGGAAGAGCGGGCAGCAGCAATTGTTGATCGAGTTGCTGCTCGTCCGGTTCGCCTTGCTGGATCACACATTGTCGCTCGAAGAAGTACTGCGAGGCATCGGTTCGGGCGGCGGGACGTCGCCCGGGGCTGCTCAATCGGATTGGCGCGCGAAGATCGCATCGCCAGAGCCGGCGGCGCCCGTTCGTGCGGCATCGCTATCGCCATCGCCATCGGCAGCGCCCCCTGTCGCGTCAGCTCCGGCGCCGGCCCACGTGCGCCGCGCGGCGGGCGGGGCCAGTCCGCTCTCTGCGATGCGCTCGGCCATGGAGGCTTCGTCGCAGGGCGACCCGCCTCAGCGGCTGAGCGATGACCAGCTGCGGTCGGAGCGTGCTCAGATGCTGCGAGCGAAAGATCCTGTACTCGGCGCCGCGATCGACGCGCTCGACCTCGAATTGCTCGACTGAGAGTAGAACTCTGTAGATTCCTATATGGCTGACTTCATGAAGCTGATGCAGCAGGCGCAACAGATGCAGAGCCGCTTGCAGGAGATCCAGGAGGAGCTGGAAAAGCAGACCGTTTCCGCAACCGCCGGCGGCGGCATGGTGACCGTTACAGCCGATGGAAAGGGACAGGTCACGACGGTCAAGATCGATCCCAGCGTCGTGAGTCCAGCCGACGTGGAGATGCTCGAAGATCTCGTAATGGTCGCCGTTCGCGACGCGCAGAAAAAGGCTGCTGAACTGGCAAAGTCCGAGATGGGCAAGCTGACCGGCGGCATGGATCTACCGTTCAAGCTCCCATTCTGAGTGTCAGCGATAGAAGATCTCGCCACCGAGCTCTCGAAGTTGCCCGGAATTGGCCGCAAGACGGCGATGCGGCTCACGTATCACCTGCTCAAGCAGCCCGCTGGGCAGACCCGCAGACTCGCCGAAGCGTTGCTGACGATCTCCGAGCGCGTACATCCGTGCGCTCGTTGCCATAACCTCACCGAGAACGAGCTGTGTTCGATATGTGCCGATACGCGCCGAGATCCGGCGCTCGTCTGCGCGGTGGAAGAGGCGTCGGATATCGGTGCGATAGAGCGGGCTGGGGAGTTTCGTGGCACGTACCATGTTCTGGGCGGCCGCCTGTCCCCGCTTGACGGGATCGGCCCCGACGATCTGGCTGTCGGCGACCTGGAGGCCCGCGTTGCCGCCGGTGGAGTGCGGGAACTGATAATTGCGACCAATCCCAGCATCGAGGGAGAGGCGACGGCGTTATATCTTCAGCGACGGCTGGCTGGCTATCCTTTGACCGTCTCACGGATCGCCCGCGGCCTCCCGGTTGGTGGCGATCTGGAGTACGCCGACGGGGTGACGATAGCCCAGGCTCTGTCGGCCCGAAGAGTCATGCAATGAAGGTGTCAAATGAGTAAGAATCGTGATTGGTTCGTCGCCGGACTGCTCGGCGGCCTTGTGGCAGGTCTCGCGACCTGGTCCGGCGCACAGCACGCGTACCGAAGAGACCTGTTCAGTCGTCATCCTGTGAGGCGACTCGCTGCTCTCGGGCACCTATCCGGGCAACCGACCGTCGCCACAGCCCACCTACTGCGCGAATACATCGCCTGGGAGCCCCGCCCGATGCTTCGGGGACGGGCGGTGCGGCTACTCAAGCACGTTGAAAGGGCTCTCGCCTAGATGGAGATAGAATGATGGCAGGTGGCAGCGCGAAGTCAGGCGGGTCGGGCACATGGTCGTTCACGGAAGATGACTCCGTCGCCATTACCCATTCGCTTCAGAGGTTCCTGGCCGATACCAACTCCCGCTCAGCGCTGCTGGTCGATCGGTCGGGCCAGCTCGTGGCGACCGTTGGCGAGCAGCCGACCTTCGACCCGACGACTTTCGCGACCCTCACGGCGGCAGATTTCAGCGCCAACGATCAGCTAGCGAAACTTGTTGGAGAGAGCGACTTCAGCACCTTGTTTCATCAGGGCGAAAAGGAATCCATCTACCTCGCGGATGTTGCACGCCGGCTCATCCTCGTGGTCCTCTTCGACAACCGTACAACCCTGGGGCTCGTACGACTACGAATGAAACAGGCCGTTCAGGAATTGACCGTGGTGATTGACGCGATCTTCTCGCGCTCGCGCGAAGAGAAGCCGTCTCGGCCGAATCTGCTACATGGGGCAGATGCGGAAATCGACGAGCTCTTCAACTGGTAGCGCGCGATGTCGATGATCAACTACGCGTCCCGCGAGATCAACTGCAAGATCGTGTACTACGGCCCCGGACTGGGCGGCAAGACGACCAACCTCGAGTTCATCTACGGCAAGGTCAAGCCGGATACTCGCGGCAAGCTCATCTCGCTCGCGACCGAAACCGAGCGCACGCTGTTCTTCGACTTCCTGCCAGTCGACCTCGGCACGATCCGCGGCTTCAAGACAAGGTTCCATCTGTACACGGTTCCGGGGCAGGTGTACTACAACGCCAGCCGGAAGCTGATCCTCAAGAACGTCGACGGAGTCGTCTTCGTCGCCGATTCGCAGCTGGATCGAACCGAGGCCAACCTCGAGTCGATGCAGAATCTGTACGACAACATGGCGGAATACGGCTACGATCTCACCAAGATGCCGTTCGTCATCCAGTACAACAAACGTGATCTGTCCAACGCCGCGCCGCTGCAGCAGCTCCAGGAAAGTCTGAATCCCGGCTGGGAAGTCGACGACGCCAGTCGCCAGATTCTCACCCCCGACCCGTATCACGCCAACGAGAATCTGACCGAACAGATCTCCACCGGGGAATGGGTCGGCCGGGCGCCGTATTTCGAGGCGGTCGCTGTTCAGGGCGACGGCGTGTTCGATACACTCAAGGCAGTTAGCAAAATGGTGCTGAAGTCGCTAGCGTAAGGGAAATGAATCTTCCGAATGCCATAACCGTGGGACGAATTGCGGCAGCTCCTTTCATAGGGGTGCTTCCGTTCTTTCCATCGTCCACAATCCGGTACTCGGCGTTCGCGCTCTACGTCATCGCGGCGGTAACGGACTACGTGGACGGCCATCTCGCCCGGACCCGGAACAGCGTGACCGACACGGGCCGTCTTCTCGATCCGCTCGCCGACAAGCTGCTCCTGTTCGCGACGCTCATTCCCATGAGCATCCTCATGGCCGGACGCGCCAACTGGATGGCGCCGCTACTCGACCGCAGCGGCGAGGCGTCCCACTTCGCCTTCATGACGCCGGTCGGCTCAGTACCGCTGCCGTGGTGGGTGGTGCTCATCATCGTGAGCCGCGAGGTCTTCATGATGCTTTTCCGCCAGGCCGCCGCGCGCCGGGGACACGTGATCTCCGCGATCGGTCCCGCCAAGTGGAAGACGGCGTTCCAGTCGCTCTGGGTGGGCAGTGCATTCTTCTGGTTCGGCGCTCAGACCATCGCCAACGAGCGCGGCTGGGATTCCACGGCGTGGCACGCATTCGCCGAGTTCAATGGAACCGTCGGGGCACTCGCCATGGTCACCGCCGTAGTGCTTACATTGTACTCATTGTGGCTCTACGTGCGGCAGTACGCGCGCGTCTTCGCGGGCCAGACACGCTGACGAGTACGCCGCACCGTATGGCGATCGGGCGACACAATTTACGATTGACCGGTCCTGCAATTGAACGTCGAAATCGTAACAATCGGTGACGAGCTCCTGCTCGGCTTCACCATCGATACGAACAGCGGCTTCCTCGGCCGCGAGCTCGCAAGTCTCGGAGTAACCGTGGCGCGCCACACCACGTGTGGCGACGACATCGGCATCATTGTCGAGACGCTCCGTGAAGCGATCGATCGCACGGGTGCGGTGATCACTACAGGTGGACTCGGCCCGACCGCCGACGACATGACGGTCGAAGCGGTTGCGAAGTTGTTCGATCGCGAGCTGGTGCGCGACGACTCGATCGCACAGTGGCTCGAGCAGCGCTGGATCGCGTATGCGCCCAAGGGGCCGATGCCAGTGAGCAATTACAAGCAGGCGATGATTCCACGGGGCGCG
This sequence comes from Gemmatimonadaceae bacterium, assembly GCA_035553335.1. Classification (GTDB taxonomy): domain Bacteria; phylum Gemmatimonadota; class Gemmatimonadetes; order Gemmatimonadales; family Gemmatimonadaceae; genus Fen-1247. The sequence goes on along the minus strand of DATNCZ010000508.1, from coordinate 468 downwards.
GACATCGTTCCGAATCCGGTGGGCTCCGCGCCAGGCGTGCTGGTTACCGATGAGCGCGGACGTTGGGTCGCGACACTGCCCGGCGTTCCACGTGAAGCGCGCACGATGTTCACGGAATCGCTGCGTCCGCGCATCGCCGCTCTTGCCGGCGACGGTACCGTCGTGAGATCGATGACGTTGCACACTATCGGTGTCGGCGAATCGTCGATCGCCGACAAGCTTGGCGAACTTGGAAAGGGCGTCAATGGGTTGGCGCTCGCCTTCATTCCTGGAATCGCCGGTGTAGACCTGCGTCTGACGTCCAGGGGCCGCTCCTCAGTAGATACCGACGCGGCACTGGCGGAAGGCGCCCGGATCCTGCGCGACAAACTGGGAGATGTGATCTACGGGGATGGCAGCACGAGTCTCGCATTGGTTGTTATCGACGCTTGTCGCGATTCGAGACTGCGCATTGCCGTGGCAGAAAGC
>DATNCZ010000507.1:0-6317 GCA_035553335.1 Gemmatimonadaceae bacterium | reverse complement strand
TTACCGAGCTCGGCGCCGACGTGCGCTGGGTGAGCTGCAACATCTTCTCGACGCAGGATCACGCGGCCGCGGCCGTTGCCGTTGGAAAGAACGGCACCGCTGACAATCCGAAGGGAGTCGCCGTTTACGCCTGGAAGGGTGAGACGCTGGAAGAGTACTGGTGGTGCACCGAGCAGGCGCTGATGTGGCCTGACGGCGGCGGACCGAATCTTCTACTCGACGACGGTGGAGATGCCACGCTGCTGGTGCATCGCGGCGCCGATTACGAGGCGGCGGGCAAGATCCCCGAGTTCGATCCGGCGACCGACGCGGAGGAATGGGGAGTGATTCTCGATCTGCTGCGGGCGCAGGCAGCGACCAACCCGGGCCGGTGGACGCGTGTCGCAGCCGACATCCGCGGCGTGTCGGAGGAGACGACCACGGGCGTGCACCGTCTGTACGAGATGATGAAGGCCGGTACGCTTCGTTTCCCCGCGATCAACGTCAACGACGCGGTGACCAAGAGCAAGTTCGACAACCTGTACGGTTGCCGCCACTCGCTCACGGACGGAATTCTGCGCGCGAGCGACGTGATGCTTGCCGGCAAGGTCGCGGTCGTCTTCGGATATGGTGACGTCGGCAAGGGTTGCGCGCAGTCGCTGCGTGGCCAGGGTGCGCGCGTGATCATCACCGAGATCGATCCGATCTGCGCGCTGCAGGCGGCGATGGAAGGCTATCAGGTGACGACGCTGAACGAGGTGGTATCGACTGCCGACATTTTCATCACCGCGACCGGCAACAAGAACATCATTACCGTCGACGACATGGCGAAGATGAAGGACAAGGCAATCGTCGGCAACATCGGCCACTTCGACAATGAGATCGACATGGCCGGTCTCAAGAAGAAGGGAATCAGGCGCGTCAACATCAAGCCGCAGTACGACGAATTCGTCTTTCCCGACGGCCACTCGGTAATGATCCTGGCTGAGGGTCGCCTTCTCAACCTTGGATGCGCGACGGGTCACCCGAGCTTCGTGATGTCGGCGTCGTTCACCAACCAGGTGATGGCGCAGCTGGAGCTGCACACAAACGCGGACAGGCTGGAGAAGAAGGTCTACACGCTTCCCAAGCACCTCGACGAAAAGGTTGCGCGGTTGCATCTCGACAAGCTTGGCGTGAAGCTGACGAAGCTATCGAAGGAGCAGGCAGACTACATCGGGGTTCCGGTAGACGGGCCTTACAAGCCGGATCATTACCGGTACTAAGATCCGAATCGCCGTTCATCGCTGGATGAACGGCGATTTGACTACCTCCCTGCCCTGGTGTGCAGCGTTCCGCTCGAGGTTTGCAAGCGTTTCGGAGCTGCCTCGCCATGCACTCACAAAATTGGAATCCAGCAGGTGATGCCTGCGTTGCAGCTCGGCTCGATACCACTCGGGAGGTAACAACGGAATCGTCACTATCGTGACGTCGCGTCGCATGCGCAGTACTTCCTGCAGATACCAGAGCGGATATGTGTCGTTGTCGCCGTTGGCCAGGAACACCGCGTTTACGGGTACTGCGGCGAGCATTGCGATGGAGCTCTGCTCGGCGCGCTGCTGTTCATCGTGGCGGATCGCATGCACTGGTGACCAGTTGAGCGCGAGGGGGATCGCGGCGATGGCGACGGCTGCGATGAGTGCGAGGCGAAGCCGAGCGGCAGGCAGGTGGCGGCGTCGAGCAACGCTGCGAGCAAGCTGCACCACTCCGAATCCTGACCACGCCCCCCAGCAGACGAAGGCCCACGTGAAGAAGTAATCACGATCGCGCGCCTCGTGCGGCACCCCTTCAGGTATGATGCCGGCACCGTACGACGCGCCCGCGCGCAAATTGAGATACAGTACGACGCCGATGCTGGTCGTGATCAGCAGCACCATCCACGTCCGCCAGCTTTCGCGATTGATCGACCTGTGGCGTATCGATCCGTAGATGCCGAGCAGCGCATACAGCACAGTCGCCGAGGTGCGCGCGAACGTCGGACCCGGATCCGGGCCCAGCCCGAGCGCGACCTGCCAGTCGGCGTATTCCAGCACGTTGCCAAACTGAAGCCAGAGTGGTGCGCGACGGGGCCAGAGCGGCGCGACGTCGTACTGATGCCGTTGAACCACATCGATCAACGCTCCGATCGTTGCCGGATCGCCCTGATTGATCGCGGGGTCATGCTGCGCGCGAATCAGCATGAACAGCACGGCCGAGCCGCCAATGATGGATAGCATCAGGCCGAAGACCAGGTATCGCGCACCGGGCTTCTCGCGTGCCGAAAAGAATGCGTACAGCGCGGCTGGTACGACCAGCAAAGATGTCAGATGCAGCGACCAGCCCAGTCCGCACGCGTAGAGCGTGAGCAGCACCCACCGCGCGCCGAGTGTCAGGGCGTACTGGCGGGCGCACCACAATATCGCGAATGCGGCGAACAGCGCGCACGCATATACCTCGGTTTCGGTCGCATTGAGCCAGACGGTCGACATGAGACCTGCAGTGAGCGCTCCCGCGAACGCTGCGATGCCGTCGCCCGTGGCGCGCCAGAATATGTTCGCAACGAGCCCGAACGCGGCCGCTGTCGTCAATGCGGAGAAGGCGTTTTCAGCAATGGTGAATCCGAGCACCGGTGACGCCATCATGCTCCAGGCGCGCGCCATCAGCACGAAGAGTGGAGTGCCCGGGGGGTGCGGAATTCCAAGCGAATGGATCGCGGCCAGAAATTCACCCGCGTCCCAGTAAGTCACCCCCCGTGCGAGGGACAGGCAATAAACGACGAACAGCAATGCCGCCGCGGCGACGTCGGGTCTGACTGCGCGCCGGCTCGCGCCGCGGGCGCCTGTCACGCGCGCATTTCGCCCGCTGTCACGTGATCGTTGGTGAGACGTGGCATCTGCCCGCCGAGTATCTCGCGCAACTCGAGCGTGGTGAGCGAGTGGTACATCGTTCCCTTATAGGCGACCGATATCGACGCGTTCTCCTCGCTCACGACCACGACCAGTGAATCGGTCTCCTCACTCAGTCCGAGCGCTGCACGGTGACGCGTGCCCATCATCCGATCCGGAAGTGCGGACTGCGAGAGTGGCAGTATGCATCCGGCGCCGACGATTACGTTACCACGAATTATCACAGCTCCGTCGTGCAGCGGAGTGTACGGCGTAAAGATCGTGACGATCAGGTCGGACGACGCATTGGCCTGCAACTCCGTCCCGGTATCCGCATACTCGGTCAGCGGCGTGTCCTGTTCGAGCACGATGATCGCCCCGTGCGAGGAGCGGCTAAGGCGATCAACGGCATCGACGACTTCCTCGGCGATCTCGATTCGCGGAACGCGGCGCAGAAAGCGCGCGGTGCGCGGATAACGCATTCGGTAGAACATCGAACGCAGCTCGGGCTGGAACAGGATGAGCGCCGCGATCGCCGCCAGTTCGATCCACGTCACGCACGCGCCCCGAGGATCGCGGCGGCCGCGTCGAGCGCGTGGCGATTGTCCCGCACATTATGCACGCGGAACCAGGTCGCACCGAGCGTGAGCGCGACCACGTTCGCTCCGATGGTCCCTGCATCCCGCTCAGCTGGCTTCGTCACGCCTGTCAACTCTCCAATGAACCGTTTGCGCGATGCGCCAACCATCACCTGAAAGTCAAGCTCGGCCAATCGTGCGAGATGCGCAAGTGCCTGCACTGAATGCTCAGTACGCTTTGAGAATCCGACACCCGGATCGAGTACGATCCGATCCCGGGAAACCCCCGCCGCGAGCGCTGCTCTTGCCGCGGGCTCGAGCTCGCCGATGATCTCGCCCATCACATCGTCGTAGCCGGCGTTCTGGTAACTGGCCATGTTCCCCACGTCACCGCGCGAGTGCATGAGCACGAGCGTGCACCCTGCGGACGCGCATACGTCCGCGAGGCGAGGATGGAGCCTGAGCGCGGAAACATCGTTGACTACTGTCGCTCCCGCGACAACCGCGGCAGCCGCAACGTCGAATTTTACGGTGTCCACGGCGACGCGCGTGGACGGCCAGCGTTGTACGATCTCCTCGATCACAGGAAGTACGCGTGCCAACTCATCGGCGGCCGCGACAGGCGTAGCGCCCGGCCGCGTCGACTCACCGCCGACCTCGATCACATCTGCGCCATCCTGGATCATTTGAGCTGCGTGCTCGATCGCCTGATGGAACGGCAAAAAATTACCCCCGTCGCTGAAGCTGTCGGGGGTAATGTTTAGTATTCCGACTATCGTCGGTTTACGCAGGTGCTATCTCCGGCCCGCCGAAGAGAGGCGGACGAGCTGGCTTCGGATTCGGGAGCGCGGTCGCAACCGGCACCGGCGGAGCCGGCGGCAGCGACGACGGTGCGCGTGGCGGAAGCGTTTCGCCACGTGCGAGCATCTGAACTTCGTCGCCCGACAACGTCTCACGCTCGAGCAACGCAGCCGCGACCGAGTGGAGAAGATCGATGTTTTCGGTCAGGACGTCGGTGGCCCGCTGATATGCCTCGCGAATCACCTTCGAGATTTCCGCGTCCACCGTCTGCGCCGTCTGGCTCGAGATGTGGCGTCTGCTCTGAATTTCACGCCCCAGGAACAGCTCCTGCTCGTCATCGCCCACGAGGATCGGACCGACGACGTCGGAAAGTCCCCACTGCGACACGTATCTCCGAGCAATGTTCGTCGCCTGCTGAATGTCGCTCGCTGCACCTGTCGTGACGTGCTCCTTTCCGAACACGAGCTCCTCGGCTGCGCGTCCGCCATATGCCTTGACGAGCGTCGCCTTCAACTGCTCACGCGTGATGGAGACGCGATCGTCTTCCGGAAGCGTGAATGCGAGGCCGAGAGCGCGTCCGCGCGGCACGATCGTGACCTTGTGAAGTGGATCGTTGCCCTTCACCTTGATCGCGCAGATTGCGTGGCCACCCTCGTGATACGCCGTAAGCTTGCGCTCGGCGTCCTTCATGACCATGGACTTGCGCTCTGCGCCGAGCATGACCTTATCCTTGGCGTCTTCCAGGTCGATCATGTAGACCTTGTCATGATTGCGGCGTGCAGCGAGCAGTGCGCCTTCGTTCATGAGATTGGCGAGATCGGCACCGGACATTCCCGGAGTTCCACGCGCGAGCGTGAAGATGTCGACGTCGTCGGCAACCGGCTTGTTGCGCATGTGAACGCGGAGGATTCCCTCGCGGCCACGCAGATCCGGCGCATCGACGACGATCTGTCGATCGAAGCGGCCTGGACGAAGGAGCGCGGGGTCGAGCACGTCGGGACGGTTGGTCGCCGCAATGAGAATCACGCCCTCATTGGACTCGAAGCCGTCCATTTCGACCAGAAGCTGATTGAGCGTCTGCTCCCGCTCGTCGTGACCGCCACCCAGTCCGGCGCCACGATGGCGTCCTACGGCGTCGATCTCGTCGATGAAAATGATGCAGGGCGCGTGAGCCTTGCCCTGCTCGAACAGATCGCGCACGCGGCTCGCGCCGACACCGACGAACATCTCGACGAAGTCAGAGCCGGACATCGAGAAGAACGGACGCGCGGCCTCGCCAGCTACAGCGCGGGCGAGCAGCGTCTTTCCTGTGCCGGGAGGTCCGACAAGCAGGCAGCCCTTGGGCAGCCGGCCACCGAGTTTGGTGAATTTCGCCGGATCCTTGAGGAATTCGATGATTTCCTGAAGTTCGACCTTGGCCTCGTCCGCACCCGCGACATCTGCGAAGGTGACCTTTGGCGAATCGGCAGTGAGCAGCTTGGCCTTGGATTTCCCGAACGAGAATGCACGATTCCCGCCCGACTGCATCTGCCGGAACAGGAATATCCAGAAGCCGATGAGCAGGAGGTAAGGCAGGAAGGTGAAGATGAAGCCGAGGGGCGAGGTGCGCGCGTCTTCGGCGTCGATCTGGACGTTGTGATTGCGCAGGCGAGCGACTTCTTCGGCCGAATTGTCGACCGGCAGACGCGTATTGAACTTCTTCACCGCCTTGCTGGCGCCGGCTACCGCTACGGGTTCCTTGAACTCGCCGACGATTGCGCGGCCACCCTGAACGGTGACCTTGCTGATGTTGTCACGATCGAGCTCCTGACCGTACTGGGTATAGGAGATGGTCGGCGCGGAATCGGCTCCGCCACCCGAGTAGCTGATGAAGACTACGGGGATGAGGAGCAGGAGCACCCAGAGAGCCAGAGTCTTGGAAAACTTGGCCCAGCTGAAGGGCTTTTTGGGGCCGTTGCCGGATGGACGAGGGAGCGGCATCTATTCTAAACTCGCGATGTAAGGCAGATGTCTGAAATCTTCTGCATGGTCGAGGCCGTATCCGACCAGGAACTCA
>DATNCZ010000506.1:0-3364 GCA_035553335.1 Gemmatimonadaceae bacterium | reverse complement strand
ATGCGATCCATCGTCGGGCTGCCGCCCTTCTTGATGCGCGACGTGAGGAAGTGGCGGTGACGAAGCGTCACGTCCTTGTCTTCCTCGAACTTCATTTCCTTGACGCGTCGCACCGACTTCACCGTCGTCGGCGGGTACATGTGATACAGCAGCGAAGACGTTCCCGTGAACCCTTCGTGCCCCATCAGCTCTTCAGCGTATATCCCGCCGTCCGGCTTGCGGAAGGCGATGTGTCGCTTCCGCGGGATCGCGCCTAACGTGTGATAGATAGGCATGGCTTACGTATTCCCGCGCAATTCCTGCTCTCGCTCGATCGCTTCGAACAGCGCCTTGAAGTTGCCCGCGCCGAAGCTCTTCGCTCCCTTGCGCTGAATGATTTCATAGAACACCGTGGGGCGATCCTCCACCGGCTTGGTGAATATCTGCAGCAGATATCCGTCCGGATCCCGATCGACCAGAATGCCGAGCCTCGCAAGCTCGTCGATCGGCTCGTCGATCTTGCCGATGCGGTCCTTGAGGTCGGCGTAGTATGTGCCAGGCACGCCGCTCAGGAACTGGACTCCGCGAGCGACCAGCTGCTTCACGGTTCCGATGATGTCGTCGGTCGCGAGCGCCATGTGCTGCACGCCGGGCCCCTTGTAGAACTCGAGGTACTCGTCGATCTGCGACTTCTTCTTGCCCGCCGCCGGCTCGTTGATCGGGAACTTGATGCGATCGTTGCCGTTTGCCATCACCTTCGACATCAGCGACGAGTATTCCGTGCTGATCATCTTGTCGTCGAACGTGAGGAGATTGCGGAAACCCATCACCGTCGCGTAGAAGTCGACCCAGACGTTCATCTTGCCGAGCTCGACGTTGCCGACGCAGTGGTCCACGTACTTGAGACCAACCGACGGCGGCTGATACGCCTGCGTCACCGGACGGAAGCCCGGCATGAACAGTCCCTTGAAGTTCTTTCGCTCCACCAGCGAGTGAATCGTCTCACCGTACGTCTTGATCGCCGCGATGACAATCTCGCCGTTGTCATCACGCATCACACGCGGCTCGTGCACCGACTCGGCGCCCCGCTCGACAGCCTTCGCGTAAGCGTCGCGCGCGTCGTCCACCCAGAGTGCAAGGTCGCGTACTCCATCGCCATGGCGATAGACGTGATCCGCAATGACCTTGGCCTCGTCGCTCAGATCGGGACGAATGGCCGTGGTGAGAACGAAACGGATCTTGTCCTGCTGCAGCAGATAGCTCGCCCGGTCGCGAACACCCGTCTCGGGGCCGCGGTACGCAACCACGTTGAACCCGAACGCGCTCACATAGTAGTGGGCCGCCTGCTTCGCGTTCCCCACGTAGAACTCGATGTAATCGGTTCCGTTGATCGGGAACGTGTCTCCCGTCGCAGCCTGCTCTGGTAATGTCGCCGTTGCCATTTGGTACCTCCGTTGTGTTACATGCCGATCCCGGGCGTCAACCCTTTCTTGAAGCGCCGTGCGCCTCTGCCAGCTTCCGGGCTATACCGCGATAGAACTGCGCGTCGGGACTCTTTCCCTGATCTTCCAGCGAGAGCGAGGCCAGCTCGAGCGCATATAGAATATTTCCAAGATAGAGGCGCGCCAACTCGCCGACGTCCTGCTTCGATTCGGACGATTGTTCGAAAGGCTCTTCAACCAATTGAGCCCGCTCCGGGATTTGTCGGGTGCGCCCCGGTCGCCATGGCAGACGACGAGTGCACGCGCACGACGACAACCGTAATGTTGTCTACACCTCCGCGCGCATTTGCTTCCGAGATCATAGCGTCCACAAGACGGTCAGGGGTGGCGCGCGAGCCGAGGAGCTGCTGCAAACGCCAGTCGTCCACCATGCCGGTGAGACCGTCGCTGGCGAGCAGGAACACATCGCCCTGACGAACCTCGCCGTCGGTTATGTCGGGCTCGACGTCCCAGCCCATTCCGACGCAGCGCGTTATCACGTTGCTCTGCTTGTGATTCTTGGCCGCGTCGCGCGTGATGAGGCCGGCGTCGATCTGCTCCTGCACCACCGAATGGTCGTGCGTGATCTGGCGCAGCTCGCCATCGCGGAACAGATAGATCCGGGAGTCGCCCAGGTGACCGATGATGAACCGCTCGTCGCCCAGCACCAGCACCGATGCGGTGCTTCCCATCCCCATCTTGTCCCGCTCGGCGGCGCTCCGCTCGAAGACGGCTCGGTTGGCGTGGCGCAGCGCAAGCGATACCATCTCGAGCGCATCGGCACTCTCGAGGTCCTTGAGCCTCTCCAGGTCCACCGACACGACTTCGACGGCCATCTGGCTCGCGACCTCGCCGGCCGCATGCCCGCCCATTCCGTCCGCGACCATGAACAGGCCGCGATACTCGTTGGCGTCCGCAAAGAAGCTGTCCTCGTTCCCTTTCCGAACTCGTCCGACGTCCGAGCCGGCGGCTACTGCAAAATGCACTAGAGGCTCACTAGAGGCTCACAAGCGTGATCGTTTCAAAGGTGATTCTTAAATCTGCAAGCGCCAGAGGCGTGCGTACAGGCCATCCAGCGCAAGAAGTGCGTCATGTGTTCCGTGCTCCACCACCTCACCGTGGTGCATCACGATAATATCGTCCGCGTCTACGATGGTACTGAGACGGTGTGCGATGGCGATTGTCGTCCGGCCCGCCAGAAGGACGCTCAGCGCCTGCTGGATCTCTGCCTCGACCTCGCTATCGACAGCGCTCGTAGCCTCGTCCAGGATCAACAGGGCCGGATCGGCTGCGACCGCCCGTGCGAACGATAACAACTGGCGCTCGCCCACGCTTATCGACGCGCCGCGCTCGCCCAGCACCTGATGATAGCCATTTGCAAGGCGCCGGATGATTCTGTCAGCCCCTACCTGCTCCGCCGCCGCCTGGACCTGGGCGTCCGTGAGCGGCGCCGACAGGCGGATGTTGGAGGCAACGTCGCCCGCGAACAGGAAGATGTCCTGCTGCACGTAGCCGATGAGCTCGCGAAGCTGCTCCACCGGCATGTCGCGCACATCCCTTCCATTGACGAGGATCCGCCCCTTCTGCGGGTCGTAGAATCGCATCAGCAGACTGACGATCGTCGTCTTTCCGGCGCCGGTGTGCCCTACGATCGCGAGCGTCTGCCCTGGCCGCGCAGTGAAGCTGACGTTGCGAAGCACCCATTCGGGCTCGGTGGCCGCCCTGGACGCCGCCGAGTGCGGACGGTCATACGCAAACCATACGTTCTGGAATTCCACCAGGACGGTCTTCGGCCGCTCTCGCGGCAGGTGCGCGTCACCCGAGACGTCCACCCAGGGCTCGGTGTCCAGCAGATGAAAGATCCGCTCCGAGCTGGCCATCGCGGTCTGGAGAGTGTTGTATTT
>DATNCZ010000505.1:0-9234 GCA_035553335.1 Gemmatimonadaceae bacterium | reverse complement strand
GCTCTTTCTGATATCGTTGTGCGCCATGAGGGTGGTCAACAGCTCGCGTATGGCGTCGTGGACGAGCAGCTGGTTGTCTCCCGCGACGGTTGTTGCGCCGCGGACTGCCCGGACACGCCACGCGTCCAGATCGGGTGTGGTCACCATCGCACGACCTCGCTCGCGCGCGGCATGCGCGATGTGCCGCTGTTACGCGCCGGACGCGCCAGTATGAGAAAGTGTGTCACGTTGTCGGGGACATCCTGGACGTCCGCCTGGAGTACGATGAGACCGTAGCGTTCGGCGGCGAAGCGGCCTGCGATTGCCGCCGCGTTACGAGTGCCGTGCATTGCGAGGTCACGGGCGGCACCGGCGGTGTCATAGCCCGATACCGGCCTGATTTTCGGATGCGCTGCGAAAAACTTGCCGCACTGCGCGAGCGCGACGGGATGGCTGGTCACGTATTCGATGTCCTGGATTCGATTACCTGGAAGGGCGAGCAGATGGTGTCGCACGACGACGTGGGTATCACCGATCACGATGAGTCCATATGGTGAACTCCTGGCAAGCCTGACGGCTGCACATCCACCGGCGATGTCGCCCACCACGGAGTTCCACACGGGCAGTATCCCGAAATCGGCCATCTCCCACGCGACGTCGGTGACCACGTGCTCGAATGATGCCGATGGCGCTGGCACCGCATCACCGTGCCAGCGTTGCGCGATTGCCTGATGTCCGTATGCGCCGAGCTCGCCCTGAAATGCAACGTGGATACCGTCGTCGGAGTGTTCGCGCGTGGACGACAGTCGCGCGGTCGAGCGGTGTGTCGCGATCATGCGGCGACCACTGCCAGAGCCTCTTCCGCGCGAGCCTCCTGTGCAAGCCGCTGTGCGTCGTGCGACCTGGCAGCAACGTCGCTCGCGGCGATGTTCGGCACGACAGGAGATGGCATCGGCTTGCGGACTGTTCGGTTGGTCGCAGCGGCAATCAGTGAGATGCCATGCATGAGATCGGTGAACTGCGCGAACGTCAGCTGCTGATCTGCGTCGGAGCGCGCTACTGACGGATCGGGATGAACCTCGACGATCAATCCATCGGCGCCAGCGGCGATCGCGGCGAGCGCGAGCGGAAGCACGAGATCCGCACGACCGCCGGCATGGCTCGGGTCGACGATCACTGGAAGATGCGTTTCTGCTTTCAGCACGGGGATTGCAGAGATGTCCAGTGTGTTGCGAGTGATCGTCTCGAACGTTCGGATGCCGCGTTCGCACAGTATCACCCGGTCGTTCCCGTTGGCCATCACATATTCGGCGGCAAGCAGAAGCTCCGAAATTCGCGCCGATGCACCGCGTTTGAGGAGTACCGGTTTTCCCGCCCGTCCCAGCTCGGCGAGCAGTGGGAAGTTCTGCATGTTGCGTGCACCGACCTGAAGCACGTCGGCGATCTGTGCGACGCGCGCAACCTGGCGCGTATCCATCACTTCGGTGACGATCGGCATTCCGGTCTGCTCGCGGACCGATGCGAGCAGCAGAAGTCCTTCCTCGCCGAGTCCCTGAAATGCGTAGGGGGATGTACGCGGCTTGAATGCGCCGCCGCGCAGCAGCGTGCCGCCGGCCGACTGCACGTGCCGCGCGCTGGCGAGGAGCATGTCGTAACCCTCGACGGAGCACGGGCCCGCCGCGACGACCACATCGTGGCCGCCGATGACAAGTGTGGGAGTCACGCGAACGGGCTTCGTGGATGATCTGGCGTCACCAACGTTTGTCGGGTGGGCGGCTAAGGTGTATTCAGGAGCTGACTGGGACATCTGGAGCCTCGGTGGATCGGTCGGAAAAACAAAAAAGCCCTGAGGATTGAATCCCCAGGGCGTGATATCGAGAGCGCTGCTTCTGTACTTCTAGCCTTGCTGTCCTTACCTGGCCAGGTACCCGCGTGCGACGATTACACCCTGGGGGAGTCCCCAGTAGCTGGCGTAGTAATAAAATCGCGTCGCGGGAGAAGAGTGGCGCATCGGGAATAAAATTGTGGTGATGGCCGCGATCGCGCAAGCCGGTATTTCATCTCGCGGGCAATTTCCGAGCGACCAGAGTCCCGTCCGAGTCGCGAGAAGAGGCGGTCACGGCATCGGCGCGAGCTGCTGATACACGATCGTTATCGTATTTCCCGTAGTTGCCGCTGTCACCTTGGTGGGCCACGCACCGGACAGACGCATGCGCGAATTGGCGCCGCCGCCGATGCGGTCGATCTGGACTGTCTTGCGCTGTACGGTGTCCTTGTAGCCGGAGTTGTCGGCCTTGATCCATGCCTGGATCGCTGAAACGAGCGCAGGATCTGTCGTCGTCAGCATTATGGTGCCCTGGTCTGCGGACACTATCTGTTTGGAGGGAAGGGTGGGAGTCGAATCCTGATGCAGAACGACGGCGTTGCCTGGAAGATTCACCACGGCTGTCGCAGTACCGGCAGGGGTTCCGTCGATCGACACACGGTAATCGGTGGAGGTCGTATCCTGCGCTGAAGCACATGGCGGTGCGATGGTGAATGCGGTCGCGAGCACGGCGATCGCCGCAAGGCGGACGTTCAAGCGCGCGTTCGAGGTCAGCGAGTGCATAGCCTTCTCCCGGAGAGAGTTGCAAGCCGTAAGGGCAAACGTCAGGCCGTTCTACCGCGATGCACGCCATCGTCATTCCCGCGAAAGCGGGAATCCATCTGCTGCCGACCAGCTTTGTGCCAACATCGCACTCTGGGATCGACAACATGGATTCCCGCTTTCGCGGGAATGACGAGCTAATCTACCGTCGCATCAGCGAGCGGAGGACGTAGGGGAGGATGCCGCCATGGCGGTAATACTGCATCTCTTCAGGTGTGTCGATCCGTGACTGCGCCTTGAACGTGCGCACGGTGCCGTCTTTGGCTGTGGCTCGGACGGTGACCAGCGCGTGCGGACGCATCTCGTCGTTCATTCCGTCGATGTCGAAGGTCTCGAAGCCGGTGAGGCCGAGCGACTGACGCGTCTCGCCGTTCATGAACTCGAGCGGAATGACTCCCATTCCGACGAGATTGGAGCGGTGAATGCGCTCGAACGATTCTGCGATGACCGCGCTCACTCCGAGGAGCAGCGTCCCCTTCGCGGCCCAGTCGCGCGACGATCCGGTGCCGTATTCCTTTCCGGCGATGATGATCAGTGGAACGTTCTTCTTCTGATACTCCATCGACGCATCAAAAATTGTTGATGCTTCCCCGCCGGGCTCGGTCGCGGTCCATCCGCCCTCGGTGCCGGGTGCCAGCTCGTTGCGCAGGCGGATGTTGGCGAAGGTTCCGCGCATCATCACCTCGTGATTGCCGCGGCGCGAGCCGTACGAATTGAAATCCCTGGTCGCGACGCCGTGCGCGATGAGCCACTTGCCCGCGGGACTCGCGGCGGGAATCGATCCGGCCGGAGAGATGTGATCGGTGGTGATCGAGTCGCCGAGCATCGCGAGTGCGCGTGCGCCCTTTACCGGCTTGACGCCGGGCGGGGTCATCGTCATTCCTTCGAAGTACGGCGGATTCTTTACGTAGGTGGAGTTTTCATCCCACGCGTAGAGATCGCCTTCGGGGATTGGCAGCGAGCGCCACGTCTCGTCGCCCTCGAACACGTTCGCGTACTGCTTGCGGAACATGTCTGCTCGCACGCTGCGAAGTATCTCGTCCTCGACCTCCTTGGGCGACGGCCAGACGTCGCGCAGAAACACGGGACCGTCCTTGCCGATTGCAAGCGGCTCCGTCTCGAAGTCGATGTCCATGCGGCCAGCGATCGCGTACGCAACCACGAGCGGCGGCGACATGAGATAGTTGAAGCGCGTCATCGGATTGATGCGCCCCTCGAAGTTGCGATTGCCGGACAGGACCGCCGCGACTACGAGCTTGCCGGATTCCACGGCTTCCGCGATCGGCTGCGGCAGCGGACCGGAGTTGCCGATGCACGTCGTGCATCCGTAACCGACGGTGTTGAAGCGAAGCTTGTTCAAGGCTTCTGTCACGCCTGCGGCGTTGAAGTAGTCCGTCACGACCTTGGAGCCGGGAGCGAGACTGGTCTTGACCCACGGCCTCGTGCTCAATCCCTTGGCGACTGCATTGCGTGCGAGCAGTCCGGCGGCGAGCATCACGCTGGGGTTGCTGGTATTGGTGCAGCTGGTGATCGCCGCGATTACCACCGATCCATGACGGAGAGAGAACTGCTCGCCATTCATCGTGACGCTCACGGATTCATCCGAGGGCAATTGCGCGGTTGCAACGGTTGCGGGATCGAGCTGGTTCGGGGCGCTCACGGCTGTCGCGCGGCGAAGGATTGCCGCTGCGCCGGCCGGCGTCGCGCGCTCGAGATCGACGGTCAATGCCTCGCGGAACATCGTCTTGGCCTGACGTAGCGGAATGCGATCCTGCGGCCGCTTGGGACCCGCGATGCTCGGCGTAACGGTGCTGAGATCCAGCTCTACCGTATCGGTGAACTCCGGCTCGGGCATGTCGTCGGTGCGGAACATCCCCTGCGCCTTGCAATACGCTTCGGCGAGATCGGCGCGCTCCTCGCGTCCGGTGAAGCGGAGGTAGCGAATAGTTTCGTCGTCCACCGGGAAGAAGCCCATGGTTGCGCCGTACTCCGGAGCCATGTTTCCAAGTGTCGCGCGATCGGCGAGCGACAGCGACGAGAGCCCGTTGCCGTAGAACTCGACGAACTTGCCGACGACTTTCTTCTTGCGAAGCATCTCGGTGACAGTGAGCACCAGATCCGTCGCGGTCGCGCCGGGCGGAAGCTTGCCGTGCACCTTGAATCCGATGACTTCCGGAATGAGCATCGATACGGGTTGGCCGAGCATGGCCGCCTCTGCTTCGATTCCACCGACGCCCCAACCCAGCACGCCGAGCCCGTTGATCATGGTGGTGTGCGAGTCCGTGCCGACGAGCGAATCAGGGTATGCGATTGTCTCGCCGTTGTCTTCGCGCGTGAACACGCAGCTCGCGAGATATTCGAGATTCACCTGGTGCACGATGCCGGTGTCTGGCGGAACGACGCGGAAGTTTCTGAACGCCGTCTGGCCCCATCGCAGGAACGCATAGCGCTGTCTGTTGCGCTGCAATTCCATGTCTGCATTGATGAGGAACGCTGCTTCGGAGCCGTACTCGTCGACCTGAACCGAGTGGTCGATCACGAGATCGACTGGCTGGAGCGGGTTGATGAGCGTGGCATCACCGCCCAGCTTCGACAGTGCATCCCGCATCGCGGCGAGGTCGACGACGGCCGGTACCCCGGTGAAGTCCTGCAGCAGCACGCGTGCGGTCTTGAAGGCGATTTCCTTTTCCGCCCTGTCCTTCACGCGCCAGTTCGCGAGTGCGAGGATGTCGTCGCGCTTGACGAAAGCGCCGTCCTCGTTTCGCAACAGGTTCTCGAGCAGGATCTTGAGGCTGACGGGAAGTCGGTCCGAGTTTCCGCCGGAAGGCGACGTCAGGGCGTCGAGGCGGAAGATTGTGTAGTCGCGTCCGGCGACAGACAGTGTCGCGCGGGATCCGAACGAATTCGGGTGCGTCATTTTTGTGGTTCTCGGTGCGGTCGCGCACGGCCGCGCGGGACTGCGCCGGCGTGCGGCGGTGCGCGGTGAAAGGCGGAGCCACTGCATGGCGCGAGCATCCGAGCCATGCAGGCTGCTACAAATCTATACTAATTCACCGTTGTCTGGCGCCCGTAGAGCGGGCTGCTTGCGAAGTTCAGCCACCGCAATGTCGGAGGACGCTCCGTGGCGCGCCCGCGGCGGGGAGCATCGCCTGCGCGCGGAGCGCATGCGGGCGCGCCAGCGCACAGCCCTGTCGGTTGAGAGCGAGCAAGGCCAGCCGCATCTGGATCCGGTAGCTGCCGGGGTCCAGGATGGCGGCCTGCTCCACTCGTCCGAGCCGGTCACCGGTGCCGAACGCCTGCATCGCGAACGTCATGCCCGTGCTCTGCACGGCAAAAAGGAATAGTGGTACGACGAGAACCAGTGACCAGCGCGCTCGTGAACCTGTGCTCGGAGTCCACTCGGAACGCGTTCGTCCCGTTGCGCCGAGCGCGCCGAGCGACGCCCAGACAATGAAGGCGGGGGCTGCAAGTATGAGGACCGCGTCGAAGAATCCGACTGCGATCGCGATCAATACAGTCGCGGTAACCGCGACGGGCAGGAATGGATCGCGCGCATCGGGATTGTTGGCAGTACTGCCGCGTGTCAGTTGAAATGCGTTGATGATGATTCCCGCGAATGCCAACAGCAGCGCAACGACGGTAATCGCTCCGCGCTCCGCAACGAGAGCGACCCAATCACTACTGGGCCACGGGTTTGCGGTCACGTTGTCGTCACGCGTCAGCGAGGGATCGTTGCGGGAAGCGAATCTCGGGTAGTGCACCGGCCAGTTGCCCGGACCGACACCGAGGATCGGATATGCCTCGACCATGTGGAGCGTGTTGCGGTACTGTATGATCCTTCCGCGTCCACTGCCGCTGTTGTACGCGACAACACCGCGCACGGAGTCGAGATACGGAGAGTCGCTCTTCCAGTTGAGTCGGTTGGGAAGAACCAGCGCGACTACGACGCCGACGACGGCGAGGATCCCGAGAAGGACCAATCGTCGTCCGGCGTCTGCGTGAGGCACGCGGAGAGCTGCGCGCCACACGGGCATCGCGAGGAGAATCGCGACCACGAGGAGCGCCAGCCATGCGGCGCGTGAGCGCGACAGCACCAGCGCGGCGGCCAGAATCGCGCCGCCCAGCGCGCAGAGAAGTACTGCTATCGCTCGCCTCGCCGTTACTGCGTACCACACGAGGAGCGGCACACCTATCGCGGACACGTGCGCGACGAAGTTCCGATTTCCGAACGTACCGCCGGGTGCGCGGCTCAGCGTGAAGTAATCGCTTTCGAGTCCGTAAGCCTGCGCGAGCGAGCTGGCGGCGCCGAGGACAGTCGCCAGTACTATCACCGCCATGAGCGGGCGCTTGAGGCCGCTCGCCGCCAGTGAGCGCGCACACCAGAAGACGGCGAGCCCGGAGATCGTGATTGCCACCGAGCGCGTCGAGAGCCACCGGTTCGACGCGAAAATTGCGGAAACGACCGACAGCACACCGAACGCGACGAGGAAGAAATCCACGCGGTCGAGTGCCAGTGTGCGCAGACGCCCCAGGCAGAACAGCACGCAGACGAACGCCGCCACGTGAAGCGCAAGCTCTTTCGGTACGAAGAACCGATCCAGCTCGAACGGCTTGAACGGCGTCGAGGCGAGCACGACAGCCAGCGCTCCTATCTGGAGCGCGCCCAGAGCCACGAAGCGCTTCGGTCCGAATGAGTTTGATCGCCCCTGTGAAACCATGTCCCTCAGTGTGACAGACTACGCGAATGCCGGCGTGATCGAGGTATAACTCGGGACGCGGATACATCTGCGCCCTCTGGCGGGTAATTTATCAGTAGAAGAATACAGCGTTCCCACCAATCAGAGGACACGCAATAGTGCCTATCTCCCGTCATGCGTCCATCGCCGGCCTGGCGTTGATTCTTGTTTCCGTCGGCGCGGCCGCCAGCAACCTGCAACTGCGGTCATGCCGGTCCGCGAGATAGACGCCAATCTCCGATTCCTCTCGTCCGATCTCCTGGAGGGCCGCGCACCTGCAACGCGCGGTGGCGCGCTCGCCGAGCAGTTCATCGCCACGCAGCTCGAATCGTATGGTGTGAAGCCAGGCATGAACGGCTCCTATTTTCAGAAGGTGCCAATCGACATAGTGACGGCGGAACCTGCGACGATCAAGGTGACGGCGTCCGGAAAGGCGACTGCGAATCTTCATTCAACCGGTGATGTGGTGGTCTGGGCCGGCTCCGCGACGCCCGCGAGCGAAGCAAGGGGCGAGCTCGTCTTTGTCGGATATGGTGTGAAGGCACCGGAATATCATTGGGACGATTTCAAGGGAATGAATCTCAAGGGGAAGATCCTGCTCGTTCTCGTGAACGATCCGCCGGCGACTCCGGCGGAGCCGGCGTTGTTCGGCGGCAAGGCGATGACGTACTACGGCCGATGGACCTACAAGTACGAAGAGGCGGAGCGTCAGGGCGCGGCGGGAATGCTGATCGTGCACACTACGTACGAAGCGGGTTATCCGTGGCAGGTCGTGGTCTCCTCGAACTCTACAGAGCACAGGACGCTTCCCCGTCCCGAGAACGGGCCTGCCCCGATCGGGGTGCGTGGGTGGATACAGCATGACGTCGCGGCCAATCTCCTGAAACAGGCGGGGCTGAACCTCGCGGATCTCGTAAAACAGGCTGACACGCGTGCCTTTCGTCCTGTTCCGACCGGCATAACGATCGACATGTCGTTCAGAAATCGCGTCGCTCACATGTCCGCGAACAACGTGGTAGGACTGGTACCGGGCTCGGACGCGAAGCTCGCTTCGCAGTACGTGGTCTACAGCGCGCATCACGACCATTTCGGAATCGGACCGGCGATCAACGGCGATTCCATATACAATGGTGCGTACGACAATGCGTCAGGCGTCGCCGCGATCCTCGCTGTTGCGCACGCTGCGGCGGAGGCGCCGGTAAAACCAAAGCGCTCGCAGTTGTTCGCATTCGTCACCGCGGAAGAAGCAGGGTTGCTTGGCTCGCAATACTTCGGCGAGCATCCGCCCGTGCCTGCGCGCGACATCATCGCGGATCTGAACGTGGATGAAGCGAATCCCGAAGGTCCGGTGCGCGACGTCACCGTAATGGGCGACAACAAGAGCTCGCTCGGTCCCGCGCTCGCGGCGATGCTCAAGCCCCAAGGCGTTCGCATCTCTCCGGACGAGCATCCGGAGGCCGGTTATTTCTATCGCTCCGATCACTTCTCGTTCGCGCGCGTTGGAATTCCGTCGACAACCATCGCAGCCGGTGTGGACTTCGTCGGCAAGCCGGCGGGGTGGGGCAAGGCACAGGCGGACGAGTACGTCGCCAAGCGTTACCATCAGCCATCGGACGAGTACAATCCAAAGTGGCCACTCACGGGAACCGCGCAGATAGCAGACATCACGTACCGTTTCGGAACCGAGCTCGCCAACTAGCCGACGATCCCGACGTGGAACAAGGACGCAGAGTTCCGCGCCATTCGTGAAAAGTCTCTCAGCTCACGGTAGAGTGGACGATACATTGGCTGACGAACTGCTCGCCTTCCGCGAAGAATTTCCCATTCTCGAGCGGACGAATTATCTGGTCTCCAACTCGCTTGGCGCGATGC
>DATNCZ010000504.1:0-4820 GCA_035553335.1 Gemmatimonadaceae bacterium | reverse complement strand
GCGGCCGACGGAACCCAGTGCGTTTCGATCACCATCAGTCCGGCGCCCGTCGCCGATCCGGCCACAGCACAATTTCTGGCCGCGGCGATTCCGGACCCGTTTATCCCTGTGCGCAGCTTCGACGAGCTGTTTGGCGCTGGTGCCCGGGCGGAGATGCCATGGTCGGAAACCGCCGGTCTCTTCGCGAGCGCCTGGTCGCCGGCTGGCTGGTAACGAACCGTCGACGACGCAACGATTCGAGGGCGGCCTGTGATGGCCGCTCTTTTTTTGTTTGTTGTGTACTTCTCCGCTAGCGCGAGCACGCCCGATGCACGATGATTCGAGAGGTCCACAGTCAAGGAGGTAGTCGTGGAATACGCAGGTTCCAACCGGCCGAGGCACTTTCATGCGATGGTGCCGCCCGTCGCCGGTACGATATTCGCCGTCACTCTCGCGTTCATGCTTCTCTTTCCGTTCGTGCGTCTGTCACTTGCCGGCTCGGGAGAGCCAGAAACACTGCTCTTCCTGACCAGGACGGATTTCGGGTTGAACATCTTCGCGCTGGTGTTGTTTCTGGTTCCGATCGCCGGCGTCGCAGCCTCGCTGGCTCTGCGAGAGAGTCGCGCGCTGATCGCGGACGCGGTGCTTGGTCTGGTAGGCGTAGTGATGGTCCCGCTCGTGGTACTGACCGTTAGTCACGATGCTGGACGAAATGCCGCTTTGACGTCGCACGTGTCCATAGGGATCGGAACGATCCTGATTTCGATCATGCTGGTGGTCGTCGCGATAAGCTCGGGGATCGCTGTGTTGCAGGGCAGACGGTAGAATCGCAGCGGGACTGCCTCTGTGGTCATGAATCTCGCGATATTGTTGGGGGAACTGGTTGACAACACGCGAGAATTGATTGGCAACAACTAGCAGTAGAGAATTCCGCGCGACCACTGGCGCGACCGTCAAGATCCTCGGAGCGATTGCATTCTGTCATCTGCTGAACGACATGATGCAGTCGCTCCTGCCGGCGATCTACCCGATGCTGAAGACGAGCTACAGGCTCAACTTCGCCCAGATCGGACTCATCACGCTTGCATATCAGATGACCGCGTCGATGCTGCAGCCACTGGTTGGCCTCTACACCGATCATCGGCCGCAGCCCTACTCGCTCGTCGCCGGCATGAGCTTCACCTTGCTCGGTCTGCTGCTGTTGTCGAGAGCCGCGAGTTTTCCCGCGCTGCTGGTGGCCGCATCGCTGGTCGGCGTCGGCTCCTCGGTGTTTCATCCGGAATCGTCGCGTGTCGCGCGCATGGCGTCCGGTGGGCGGCATGGATTTGCGCAGTCGATGTTTCAGGTCGGCGGAAATGCGGGCTCTGCCATCGGGCCACTGCTCGCTGCGTTCATAGTTCTTCCGTTCGGACAGTCGAGCATTGCGTGGTTCTCTGCCGCGGCGCTCATCGGAATCATCGTACTGTGGAACGTCGGCACCTGGTACAGCGCAAATCGATCGATTGTTTCGCCGGTACGTGGCAGGACCAGTGCCGATCACGTCACGCTGTCGCGTGGGAAAGTGCGATTTGCGCTGGCCATTCTCATGGCGTTGCTGTTCTCCAAGTATTTCTATCTCGCGAGTCTCACCAGCTACTACGCGTTCTATCTGATCAACAAGTTCCACGTATCGGTGCAGAGCTCGCAGATCCACCTTTTCGTGTTTCTGGGCGCCGTTGCCGCCGGTACGATCATCGGCGGCCCGATCGGCGACCGGTACGGCCGGAAGCTCGTGATCTGGTGCTCCATACTTGGCGTGCTTCCGTTCACGCTGCTGCTGCCGTACGCAAATCTCTTCTGGACCGAGATCCTGAGCGTGGTGATCGGTCTCGTGCTCGCATCGGCATTTTCAGCGATCATCGTGTTCGCACAGGAATTGGTGCCGGGAAAGGTGGGAATGATCTCCGGCCTGTTCTTTGGCCTCGCGTTCGGTGTCGGCGGCATTGGCGCGGCAATCCTCGGCCAGCTAGCCGATCACACGAGCATCGACTTCGTGTACAAGGTCTGCTCGTACCTGCCAGCCGTTGGACTGCTCACGGGCTTTTTGCCGAACATGAAACACGTGGACGTGGCGGCGTAGTGACATCGTGACCCCTGCGAAAGGAAGGATCGGAATGTCCGTCGTCATTCCCGCGAAAGCCACCCGACTCGTCATTCCCGCGAAAGCGGGAATCCATGTTATCGATCTCCGAGTGTGATTGAGCACGAGCTTGCTCGGCAACAGATGGATTCCCGCTTTCGCGGGAATGACGATGTAAGGTTTATCTCCTCAGTACTTCCACGACGTCACGTCCGCTCCCTTCGGTGCCGATTCCGTGATGCGCTTCGACATCATGCGGACCATCTCGGCGTCGCTCATCGGCTGCCAGCCGTGCCCCTTCATCGGGCGGCCATACTGGAATACCGCGTCGGATCTGGGTGACGAAGTCGATGCGAGAAAGTCGTTGAGGCGATAGACGGCGAGGTTCAGATAATAATTGTCCATGTCGCCCACGTACACGTGGAGCTTGCCCTGCAGCTTGGGACCGATGGTCGCCCAGTTCTTCGACAGGATGTAGCGCAGGTCGAAGTGGTCGCGCCAGTACGTCGCGACCGAGCGATCGATCGTGCCGGTGGTCTTGTTCCACAGCGGGCGCGGATAGCCGTCGGCGCCGACGGGTCCCCACGCCGCGTCCCATGCGTTGAACTGCTGGCCGGAGCGCTCGTGACTGCCGAGCACCGACTCGATCTTGCTCAGGTCGCGCTGTGTAGTCTGAGGCTGGCCTTCGGATGAGCGACTCATATAGCGTGGCGTGACCACGATTGGGTTTTCGTTCTCGACGAATGCGCTCGTGTCGGCATACGCGTCCACGAGTTGCAGGCGGCTGAAGTCGACCGGGTCGGGATACAGCGTCCACGTTCCGTTGAAGAAATCCGGATGCAGCACCTGTAGCGCGATCGATTCCCATCCGCCCGTCGAGCCACCGGTGAGCACGCGCGCATATGGCTTTGGAATCGCGCGGAAGTGCGACTCGATGTACGGGATCAGCTCGGTGAGCAGCGCGTCGCCGTACGGGCCGTTGTTCTCTGAATTCACCGCGTACGAATCGTCGTAGTACATCGTCGGATGCTGGAACTTGACGCCGATCATGCGCGGGAAGTTGCTCGAGTTCCACGACTTGTAGAAATCAAATCCGGGCTCGCGACCATCCGTGCGCGCCTTGAGCATGCTGCGCTGGGCGGCGTAACTCGCGCCGCTGTCCGTGGTGAATCCGAATGCCGGCGCAAGCGAGAAGTGATCCTGCTGGTAGATCGCGGGATAATGCGCGTTGGGGTGACTGTCGTAATCCTTGGGAAGAAGAATCGTCGCGCCGATGTATATCGGCTGACCCCAGAACGTCGAGAGCAGTTTACTCTGGATCTTTACGTGCTTCACCCACTTGGTGTCTGCCGGCATGGTGACCGGCGGAAGCACGCGCGAGAGCGACAGCTTGAGGTTCAGCGGGTCGCCTGCGCCAACGTGTACGCGTTGCACGTTGCTCACGAGATTTCCCGGCGACGTGTTCCAGTGCTGCCCCTCCCACCGGTCCATGTGTCCCCAGATGACGTGTCCATCCGCGCGATGGAACTGTGTGTACACGTTCATCACCGCCTGTACGTAGTAATCTCCAGCGGGAAGCTGTGCGAGCGTGAATGGATATCCGGCCGTCGACGCGTCGATCGTTGCGCTCGCTCCCGGAGCGAGTGCCGACACGTCCAGTCCGAAGAACGGCTGCGTTCCGCCGTATCCACCCGCACGAAAGCGCGGCTCGGGAGTCGAGTCGCGGGCGACGATGAGGATCAGGCGTCCGGTGATCGGCGTCGCATGCACGCTCGATGGGAAGGAGACTTCAACGCGTTGCGCGGTCAACTGCGCCGTTGGAGCCAGGACGCATACGGACAACAGGGCGACTGCACTGAATCGTCGTGTCAGACTGAATGATGCAAGCTTGTACATGATCGTTGCGGTGGCTGGAAGGGACGCAATCAATACGTCGTTGGAGCCGCACCCGATGCCGAGGATGGCGTAGCCTTACGCGACCCTGCTCCGAGCCTCCTGTGCGGCCGGTTTTCTCAGGGAGAATATGGTGGCCGCACCGACGATCAACAGGCCCCCGAGAATCGCAACCGGTCCCAGCGACTCGCCTAGCAGTGCGACGCCGAGTATCGACCCCACGACCGGCTCGAAATTGACGAAGATGCCGGCGCGGGCCGCCGGTACTCTCCTGAGGCCCCAGTTCCAGAGCAGTGTTGCCGCCGTCGTCGCGAGGAATCCCTGGGCCGCGAGCGCCAGCCATACGTGCGTGGAGAGATGCACCGGCGGTGGTCCATCGGCGATGAACACCCACAGGAATAGCATCGCGCTGCCCAGAAAAACCACGTAAACGGTCATCGCAACCGAGGAGTAGCCGTGCCCCGCGTGCATCACGCGTTGCGTGACCAGCACCCATGCGACTCCCGCGAACAGCGAGCCGAGCACGAGCAGATCACCGATCAGGCTTGGGCCCCCGGCGACGCCACTGGCCTGATGTGCCGTGAGCACGATGAGTATCGCGCCGATCGTCGAGACGACTATCATCGACCATCCGACACGATCCAGGCGCTCCTTGGTGAATATGACCGCGGCTATCGCAAGTGTCAGTGGCAGTGTGCCCACCATGAGCGATGCGTGCGACGCAGTAGTGCGTGCGAGTCCTTCGAATTGCACCAGAAACTGGATCGGTATGTACAGCGCGGCCGCTACGAAAAAGAACGGAATGTCGGAAGCTCGCGGCAGGGCGCGA
>DATNCZ010000503.1:0-4292 GCA_035553335.1 Gemmatimonadaceae bacterium | reverse complement strand
CCGTGTCGGTAAGCAATATCTTCTCGCCGTCCGCAAGCTCGACCTCACGAGTGAGCGGATCGAGCGTCGCGAACAACCGGTTCTCGACGAAGATGCTGCTGTCGCTCGCGAGCGCACGCAGGATCGACGACTTGCCGGCGTTGGTATAGCCGACGAGACTCGCCTGGAATTCGCCCCGGCGCGAGCCGCGCTGCACCTCGCGCGACTTCTGAACTTCCGTCAACCGCTGGGTAAGGACCTTGATGCGATGGTTGATGAGCCGACGATCCGTCTCCAGCTGCGTTTCACCAGGTCCGCGGACACCGATGCCGCCGCGGAATTTCTCGAGGTGGGCCCACATGCGCGTGAGCCGTGGCAACATGTACTGAAGCTGCGCCAGCTCCACCTGCATCTTCGCCTCGGCGCTGCGCGCGCGCGTCGCGAAAATGTCCAGGATCAGCTCGGCGCGGTCCATCACGCGCTTGCCCGTGATGTCCTCGATGTTCTTTCCCTGCGAGGGGCTCAGCTCGTCGTCGAACAGGAGCAGCGTCGCATCCTTGTCCGCGATCGTCTGCGTCAACTCCTCGACCTTTCCCTTGCCCAGGTATGTCGCGGGATTGGGGCGCTCGATCTGCTGCACGACTTCGCCAACGACTTCGGCGCCTGCGGTATCCGCGAGCCGCGCCAGTTCCTCGAGGTGCTCGGCAGTCCGGTGTTTGGCGCTGCGCCCCTTGCGCGGCGCTCCTATAAGGAGCGCGCGCTCGACCGGGGGGATCAGATCAATCAGTTCTTTTGGCAATCTCTAGTGCTTTATCCCCGACAAGGTTGAGAAACGGCCCGTCTGGTCGTAGGGCTTCGTGAAGTTACCGACTGGCGTTGCGACAGTCACGTCGCCGATCACTCGATAGTTGACAGATCCGTTCTCCTGCAACTGCTTCGCCGCGGCAGCCAGGCCCGCGTAGCTGAGGTGGACGGGGAGCCGAACGATCGCGGAATCGCCGCTCTGAACCGTGAACTTGGTGTTGTAAACCCCGTCGCCCACGGCGCTCGTATCGACGAGCAACTTGTAGGTGAGCTGCGTGGCGTCCAGCCGGTAGCCGTTGGGATTGTACACGCTGAGCACCACGTCAACCGTTCCTCCCTTGGTGCCGACACCTTCTACCTGAAGGTCGTTGAAGTTGACGATGGGTTGTTTGAACCCGCCAACTCCCAGCGTGGCGCATCCGGCAAGCGCCGCTATAGCCGATATCACAAATGTTTTCTTCATGGTCCGATTATCTCCTGCACGGAAAGTGCCGCCGGTTGGACAATACCTCATGGACGTCTAGCTTTACCCCTCATAATGCCAACTGATCACATGAAAGTTCTCGTAGTTGCGGGCGCCCGCCCCAACTTCATGAAGGTTGCCCCAATCCTGCGCGCACTCGAAGTGGCTGGCCACGAGTCGATCCTGGTCCACACGGGCCAGCACTACGACGCCGCAATGTCCGACACCTTCTTCACGGAGCTTGGGATAAAGGAGCCCGACTTCCATCTCGGCGTCGGCACGGCAAGTCATGCGGTGCAGACCGCCCGGATCATGGAGGCGTTCGAGCCGGTTCTGATGAAGGTACATCCGCAGTGGGTCGTCGTGGTGGGTGACGTGAACTCCACGATGGCGGCGACCCTCGTAGCGTCCAAGGTACGCACCGAGACCCACGCGCACATCGCGCACGTCGAAGCCGGGTTGCGCAGCCGCGACTGGCGCATGCCGGAGGAAATCAATCGCGTGGTAACGGACCGCCTTGCCGACCTGCTGCTCACGCCATCGGAAGACGCAGCGGCGAATCTCATCGCAGAAGGGATTTCCGAGGACCACATCCGTTTCGTCGGCAACGTGATGATCGACACGCTGATGTTGCAGCTTCCTGTTGCGCGTGCAACAAATACGCTGGAGCGGCTTGGACTTCGCCGCCGGCATTATGTCGCCGCGACGCTGCATCGTCCGTCCAACGTCGATGATCCCGCAGCGCTCACAGCCGTGCTCGAAGGGCTTGCGCTCGTGGCAGAATCGCTGCCCGTAGTTCTGCCGCTGCACCCGCGCACGGTCAAGAACATCGAGCGCTTCCATCTCGGCGCCAAGCTGACTCCGCTCACGGTTCTGGAGCCGCTTGGATACACTCAGATGCTCGCCCTGACGGATGGAGCTCAGTGCGTGCTCACCGATTCAGGCGGCATCCAGGAAGAAACGACCGCGCTCGGTGTTCCGTGCGTGACATTGCGCGAACAGACCGAGCGGCCCGTCACGATCACGCACGGTACCAACCACATGGCACCGTGGCCGCTAACCCCGCGCGGGATACTGGGTGCATACGCCGACTCTGTTGCGGCTGTTGCGCAGGCGACACCGCCGCGCCCAGCAGGTTGGGACGGCCACGCGGCAGAACGGATCGTCAAGGCGCTGGAAGAAAAACGCCCCACCAAGCACTACTCGCCGTCCTGAGCCTTCCTCTTCAACTCGTCCCACCAGGCAAGACGCTTCGCTATGTCGCGCTCGAATCCAAAGGGGCCTGGCTGATAGAACACTGAGCCGCGCAACTTCTCGGGAAGGTATTCCTGCGGGATGTACGCATCCTCACTGTCGTGTGCGTACTTGTAGCCCGCATGATAACCCAGCTCCTTCATGAGTCTGGTTGGAGCATTGCGAATATTCATCGGCGGACCCTCGCCCGGCGTTTCGCGCGCGGCATCCATTGCCGCACCGAGCGCCCGATATGCCGAATTCGATTTTGGGGCTGTCGCCAGGTAGACCAGCATCTCAGCCAGCGGCAGGTAGCCTTCCGGCGGCCCCAGCACGTGATAGGCATTTCGCGCGGCAACCGCGAGTTGCAGAGCCTGCGGGTCGGCGACGCCGATATCCTCGGCAGCCATCGCGATCGAGCGGCGGAAGATAGTCATCGGGTCCTCACCGCCTTCGATCATTCGTGCGGCCCAGTACAGCGCTGCGTTGGGATCGCTTCCGCGAAGACTCTTGTGCAGCGCGGACAACAGATTGAAGTGCGCCTCGCCGCTCTTGTCGTGCAGCGCGAACCGCTTCTGCAGCGCGTCGCGCACGGTGTCGACCGTGATTACTCCTCCGTCCCCCACGTCGGTGGCGGACGCCTCCAGTGCCGTGAGCGCGCGACGCGCATCGCCGTCGCTCTCGCGCGCTAGCACCGAGCGCGCGTCGTCCGCAATCGAAATGTTTCGTGCGCCGAGTCCGCGCTCCGCGTCGTGAAGCGCGCGATCGATGACCGCGACGAGGTCGCCTTCGGTGAGCGATTCCAGGACGAAGACGCGCATTCGTGACAGCAACGCGCCGTTCACCTCGAACGACGGATTCTCGG
Source organism: Gemmatimonadaceae bacterium (assembly GCA_035553335.1). Taxonomy (GTDB): domain Bacteria; phylum Gemmatimonadota; class Gemmatimonadetes; order Gemmatimonadales; family Gemmatimonadaceae; genus Fen-1247. The sequence goes on along the minus strand of DATNCZ010000503.1, from coordinate 948 downwards.
TCGTCGCGCCTATCAAGGTGATGGTACCCTGCTCCACGTGCGGCAGAAACGCATCCTGCTGCGCGCGATTGAAACGATGAATCTCGTCCACGAACAGAATGGTCGCGCGTCCCCGCTCCAGGCGCTCCTCGGCCTCTGCAACGATTTCACGCACTCGCGGCACACCTTCTGTCACCGCCGAGAATGGGACGAACTCGGAATCCGTGTACTGGGCGATGAGCCTGCCAAGCGTCGTCTTGCCGGTTCCCGGTGGGCCCCAGAAGATCATCGAGCCGATGGTGCCACGCTCGATCGCCGTGCGCAGCGCCTTGCCTGCAGCGAGCAGATGCTCCTGTCCCACGAATTCGTCGAGACTCCGCGGCCGCATGCGCGCCGCGAGCGGTTGCGCGGACGACGGGGGAGCGAACAGCGAGGGCTCGGATTTTCGGCGATGAGGCTTGGGCATCTTCTCCACGGTCAGACCATCGCCAGCAGAGCATGTCCCGCGCCGAACGCCACGCACCCACCAAAGAATGCGACCGGAAAGCGCCAGCCATGCTTGTGCTGGAACTCCGGAACCAGATTCGACGCGGCCACGTAGACCGTTACACCGCCGGACAGCGCGAGGCCATATTCCGACAGCGGCGCGAAGCTCACCGTGAGCAGTGCACCGACCACGGTTGCGAGCCCGAGCAGTGCTGCAGCACCAAGCGCATTGTGCCGATTGAACCCGGCCGCCAGAAACAGACTCGACACGGTCGATCCCTCGGGCAGCTTGTGCAGGATGATCGCAGCCACTACCAGAGATCCGACAGTCGATCCGGCTGCGAACCCGCTCGCAATTGCGACGCCGTCCATCAGCATGTGCAGCATGAGGCCGATGAGCGCCGAGATGCCGACCGCGCGCGTGACGTGGTGAGTCTCCTCGCCAAAGTGGAAGTGCGGTATGAGTGTGTGCTGCGTCAGATG
>DATNCZ010000502.1:0-3665 GCA_035553335.1 Gemmatimonadaceae bacterium | reverse complement strand
CGGTCAGCCGCGCGTCTCCTGTTCTCGCGTGCATTCCAGACGCTGATCGCCGACGCGCCTGCAATCTGGCTGTTCGAGCCGCGCAACGTGGTCGGAATCCAGAAGCGCATCCATACTGCGCCACTGCGCGCCGACGCGTGGTGGGCGCATCTGGCAGACTGGTACGTTCCGGCAGACGAGCAGATCGCGCGCGACCATGCCGGCGCAGGCGCTTTCACAGGTACTGGCGTGCGTCTCGTGTCCCCACCCGACTCGCAGCCGCGCAAACGGGGCAGCTAGCTTGGCATCGACCGCGGGGCGAAGTGTCGTTGGCACTGTCGTGTCGCGCCTCGTGCAGGCTGTTATCGTCGTCGCGATCGTCACGACCATCGTCTTCATTCTCATCCACATTGCGCCCGGTGATCCCTTCACGTCCGCGATGGACAATCCGAACGTCACCGAGGCCATGCGCGCAAAGTGGCGCGCGATGTACGGACTGGACAGGCCACTGCTGGAGCAATACGCGCTGTATCTGAGCAACGTAGCGCGCGGCGATTTCGGTTGGTCATTCTCGATGCACCGCCCTGTCATCGACGTACTGAAGGACGCGTTGCCGAACACGTTGCTGCTGGCTGGCACCGCGCTCGTGGTCGGCTTCGCGGGAGGAATCGGGCTCGCTGTGATACAGGCGACGCGACCCGGTTCCCGCACCGATCGCACGCTCGGCGCCGGCTCGATGTTCTTTTATGCAATGCCGGATTTCTGGCTCGCACTCATGATGATGCTGATCTTCGCCTACTGGTTGCCATGGTTTCCCGTAGCCGGCGCCGTGGATCCGGTGATGCACGAGTATATGGGACCGCTTGCGGCCTTCGGCGACAGATTGAAGCATCTCGCGCTTCCGGCAATCACGCTCGCGCTTCTCTCCGGCGCGGCGATCGCGCGGTACCAGCGCGCGGAGCTGCTGCGCGTTCTGCCGGATGACTTCGTACGCACCGCGCGGGCGAAGGGCGTCGGCGAGCGGCGTGTGATGTGGGTACACGTGCTGCGCAACGCTCTCATACCGACAATCAGTCTGCTCGGACTGTCACTGCCCGTGTTGTTCACCGGCGCAGTATTCATCGAGCGTGTGTTTGCGTGGCCGGGAATGGGCTGGGTCATTCTCAACGGCGTCGCGACTCGCGACTATCCGCTGGTCACCGCGGGAGTGATCGTCGCGGCAGCAACCGTTACGCTCGGAAGCCTGGCAGCGGATCTGCTATACTCCGTCGCCGATCCGCGAATTCGTGGACGCTGACATCCGAAGCGATCGGCCGCACTGGACGCGCCGCATCGCGCGACACGCCGGTATCGCTTCAGGCGTGATCGCGGTGATCATCATCGTCGCCCTGCTCGCGCCATGGATAGCTCCCTACGATCCGATCGCCCAGCCGGACATCGTCGGGCTCAAGAATCTCGCGCCATCACTGAGCCATCCATTCGGCACCGATTCATTCAGTCGCGATGTACTGAGCCGATGCATCTACGGAGCCCGCATCTCGCTATCCGTCGCCGCTCTTGCGACAGTCATTGCGATAACTCTTGGCACACTGTACGGGGCGACCGCGGGTTACGTGGGCGGCGTGGTCGACGCCGTGATGATGCGCATCGTCGACGCGGCGCTTTCGATTCCGCGCGTGCTGCTGCTGATCGCGATTCTCGCCCTGTGGAACGGCCTTCCACTCTGGCTGCTCGTAGTGGTGCTCGGAGCTACAGGCTGGTTCGGGCTCAGCAGAATGGTGCGTGCGCAGGTATTATCGATGCGGGAGCTGGACTTCGTTTCGGCGGCACGAGCGCTCGGCGCTCCAGGCCCCAGAATTCTTCTGCGGCACATCTTACCGAATGTGCTTCCCACGATTATCGTCGCTGCTACACTTGGCGTGGGACACGTCATCATACTGGAAGCGGGGCTGTCCTACCTCGGGCTTGGCGTTCAGCCCCCAAGCGCAAGCTGGGGTAGCATAATTCAGGATGGAGCTGATCAGATTGGCGCCGCGTGGTGGATTTCACTTTTTCCCGGACTGCTCATTGTCACGACCGCGATTGCCTGCAACTCGCTGGGCGATGCGCTGCGCGCGGTATTCGACCCGCGTGAGACCGCGGTGACGATGGCCGAGCTGGACTCATGACGGAGATGCTGCTGTCGGTCACCGACCTGCGGACGTATTTCCACGATGGCGACGCCGTGGCGCGCGCGGTCGACGGTGTCTCGTTCGGCGTCGCGGCAGGCGAGACCGTCGCGGTCGTGGGCGAATCCGGCTCGGGCAAATCAGTTACGGCACTTTCAATTCTGAGGCTCATTCGTCCCCCTGGCAGGATCGAGCCTGGCAGTAGTGTCAGCTTCCAGGGACGCGAGCTCCTGCAGCTGAGCGACGACGAGATGCGCCGGATCCGGGGCAATCGCATCGCGATGATATTCCAGGAACCGATGTCCGCGCTCAATCCGGTTCTCACGGTCGGTGAACAGATCGCGGAAGTTGTACGCGTACACACTGACGCATCGCATCACAATGCGTGGGAGCGCGCGGTGGAAATGCTCGCGCTCACCGGCATCTCGGCGCCGCGCGAGCGCGCATCGGAGTATCCGCACCAGCTGTCCGGCGGAATGCGCCAACGCGTGATGATTGCGATGGCACTCGTGCTCAGGCCCGCGCTGCTCATCGCTGACGAGCCGACGACGGCGCTGGACGTTACGATCCAGGCACAGATACTCGAGTTGCTGCAACGCCTCAAGGATCAGCTCGGCATGGCGGTACTGCTGATCACACACGACCTCGGTGTCGTCGCTGAAGTCGCGGATAGAGTGGTGGTGATGTACGGCGGCGAAGTGGTCGAGCGTGCGACGGTGACGGAATTATTCGATGCGCCGAACCACCCATATACCGAAGGCCTGATGAGCGCGATGCCGAGGCTCGACCGTAACACCGAGCGACTCGTAACGATTCCGGGGGTTGTACCGCCGTCGACCGCGTGGCCAGGTGGTTGTAGATTCCGCGATCGCTGCAGCTATGCGTGGGAGCGATGTGTGAACGAACATCCACCGCTCTACCCTGTCGGCAACGAGCACGAGTCGCGCTGTCATCTCGCCGTCGAGCCGTTGCGCAGAACTGAGCCCCACACGCCACTGACTGCACGGGTTGGGGCTGGTTCGTGACGCATGCGCCTACGGAACCGGCACTGCTCCGCGTCACCGGGCTGCGCAAGGACTTCCCGGTGCGCCAGGGATGGCAGCAGAGTCTCCTCCGACGCAATGCCGCGGCGATTCGCGCCGTCAACGACGTCTCCTTCGACATAGCGCGCGGTGAGACGCTGGGCGTGGTCGGCGAATCGGGTTGCGGCAAGACGACGATGGGCCGCTCGATTCTTCGGTTGATCGAGCCGACCGCAGGCGCTGTGGTGTTCGACGGCATCAACGTCGCGACACTGCGTGGAGCAGCACTGCGAAGCATGCGACGGAAGATGCAGGTTGTTTTTCAGGATCCCTTCTCGTCGCTCAATCCGCGAATGACCGTTGGCGCGGCCGTCAAGGAAGGGATGTTGATCCATCATCTCGCCGAGGGGCGTGCGGCTGATCACCGGGTCAAGACGCTGTTCGAGGAAGTGGGCTTGAATCCGGATTACGCGTCGCGCTATCCGCACGAGTTCTC
>DATNCZ010000501.1:0-4036 GCA_035553335.1 Gemmatimonadaceae bacterium | reverse complement strand
CACCGTGGGAGATGGTCCTCCCCCGATCGATGAGCTCGAGCAACCGTGCGCCCATATGCGCACCGTGGCGATCGCGGTCGACGCCATGATGGATGGCGAGATCATGGCAGAGAATGACGTCGACGCTTTCCTCTCCATGCTCAACCGCTTCAGGCAATCGCCCGTAGCCGACCTCGACTCCACCCGCTTCGAACGACGCGATCGCGCGCTCGACCGCCAGACGACTCGCTGGTCCGGCACACTCGTGCGGATATCCACCCACAGCGACAACCGTTGGCGCACCGGTCGCGGGGACTCCGGCTTTCCACTCGCTTCGCCCGATCTTCGAAGGCTCCCCGAGCTTGCCGGCGAGGACGCTCCACGCCAGTGCAAGGTCCCGGCAGGTTCGCGCGAAGAATCCGACATGGTCGAGGGCAGCAGAGAGCGGCATGACGCCACGCGTGGAAACGGCACCCCGCGTAGGCTTCAACGCATAGATACCGCAATAGGTCGCGGGCCGAACGAGTGAGCCGATCGTTTGCGTGCCCAGTGCCAGTGGCACCATTCCCACCGCAACGGCCGCGGCGGAACCGCTCGAGGATCCGCCCGGGGTACGTGCCTCGTCCCAAGGATTTACCGTCGGACCCGGCCGGGCGATCGCGTACTCGGTCGAAATGGTCGTACCGACAATAATCGCACCTGCCGCGCGCAGTTGTGCGACCACATCGGCGTCGCTCTTCGGGATACGGTCGGCATGAATCTCGGTCCCCCAAGTGCAGTGCATTCCCGCGACGTCGATCACCTCCTTCACGGCGACGGGCACTCCGCGCAGCGGCGCGGTGGATGACGGGCTCGCCGGCGAGCGGGACTCGCGTGCGGCGGCGAGCGCGGTGTCCTCATCGATCACGTCGCGAAAGGCGTGGATCCGCGGCTCGCTCGCCCTGACGCGGGCGAGACACGCCAGCACGATCTCCTCCGGATCGATGTGCGAATCGACGATTCCCGCGGCCTCTTCGACTTGATTTCGGTCGGCGTTCGTCGTCATCCGCGGTTCCCCACGCCCTGCTCGAAGCTCCGACCAAGTTCCTCGTCGAGAATGGCGTAAATCTGGCGCTCGAGGTCGCGCAGCGCATCCGAAGTGACGTCGCGTGGTCGCTCTACATCGACCTTCCATTCCGCGCGAATATGACCTGGGCGCGATGACATCACGAGAATCCGATCGCCAAGAAAGAGGGCTTCGGTGACCGAATGGGTGATGAAGACGACAGTTCGTCGCTGCTCTTCCCAAATGCGCAAGAGCTCCCGTTGCAGCAGACGGCGGGTGAGCGCGTCAAGAGCGCCGAACGGCTCGTCCATCAGCAGGATGGACGGATCGACGGCGAAGGCGCGCGCGATCGCGACTCGCTGCTTCATGCCTCCGGAAAGCTCGTCGATGCTGGCGTCGGCGAACGAATGCAGCCCAACCAGGCGGAGCTGATGCATGGCAAGTTCACGGCATTCCTTACGCGAGTGCGCTTGGCCACGCAGTCCGAATTCGACATTTTCGACCACGGAAAGCCAGGGGAACAGGGCGTAGCTCTGAAACACCATGCTGCGATCAATGCTGGGTCCGGTGATTGGAGTGCCGTCGGCCAGCACCCGCCCGGACGTGGGCTCGAGAAATCCGGCGAGAATCTGCAGCAGCGTGCTCTTGCCGCATCCGGTCGGTCCGACGACGACCACGAATTCGCTGGGCGCGACGTCAAGCGTGATCGGACCTAGCGCCTCGACTTCACCCCCTGCGCGCGTCGCGTACGTCTTGCGGAGCCGGTCGATGCGAAGTGGCTTTCCCGCACGGGGCGCACCGACCGTCATGAACTGCCGCCGAACTGGCGCTGCAGCGCCCGGAAAAAGGCGTCGAAGAGAAAGCCGAGCAAGCCGATTGCGGCCATTCCCACCAGTACCAGGTCGGCCCGCAGGATATCCATGCCGTTGGCAATCAAGTAGCCGAGCCCGGTGTGCGCGGCGACGAGCTCCGCGGCAATGATGGCTGCCCAGCCGGTACCGAAGGCGACGCGAAGACCGACGACGACACTCGGAAGGGAGGCGGGCACGACCACGCGCCGGAAGAGCGCGAGGCGACTGGTGCACCCGAACACCCGGCCTGCGTTGAGCAGCACCGGATCGACGGCTTTCACACCGGCGACCGTACTGAGCAGGATGGGAAAGAAAGTGCCCACGAACACTACGAAGACCTTTCCCCCTTCGCCGATGCCGAACCACAAAATGGCCATCGGGATCCAGGCAAGTGGTGAGATCGGTCGTAGCAACTCGACGAACGGATTGACGATGCGTTCGAGCCGCAATGAACTGCCCATCAGCAGTCCGAGTGGAATCGCGACGATCGCGGAGAGGAGCCACGCCGACACGACGCGAGCCACGCTGTAGAGCGCATCGAGTCCAAGCTGACCGTTTCGGACCAATCCGACGAAGGCGATCGCAGTTGCCCATGGTGTCGGCAGCACCGACGGGTCTGGGTGGGTGAGGGTAACGACGAGCTGCCAGACAACGACGATGACGATGGCGGCGATGAGGAACGGCAGGCTCCGCTTTGCCGCGGCAGAAAGGATCCGTCGCCTGCGCGGGCGCGTCATGTCGCGTGCATCTTGCAGGTCTTACCTGCTTCGACCTCCTTGAGCGCCTTCGCGGCGAAAGAAGGCTCGATCCTTGGCGTGTCGGTGGGCTTCAGGATCGCCGCGTCCTTGAGAAACTTCGTATAGGCCGCCATAACCTGCGGCGTCGGGATGACGTCGAGGCTGTAGACCGAAATGCCTTGCTTCAATGACAGTGTAATCACGTTTTCGGGAATTCCGATCTGCTCGCTCCAAAGCTTGGCGGCGCCCGCGGGGTCGCAGAGAATGTCGTTAATCGCCTTCACGTTCGCGGTGACCAGCGCCTGCGTGATGTCCGGGTGTTTTGCCAGGAACTCGTTCTGTACGTAGACGCCATTGCCGACGTAGTGGCCATTCATGATCGGCATGATCTGCTCGGCCTTGGCGAGCAGGCGCACCTTGCCGGAAGCCAGCCCGACCGAGATTGACGGATCCCAGGTGATGCCGGCGTCAACCGACTTGTGCTCGACCAGCACCGGGATGTCGGGGCCGCTCGACTTGAAGAGTTGAATGTCGCTCGCGGTCAGGCCGCAGTTCGCAAGCGCCTTCAGTAGCAGTGGGTACTGCTGCGAGCCGATTCCCGGATAGGCGACGGTCTTGCCCTTGAGGTCGCAAGGTGACTTCAGCGGCGAGTCGATGGGCACGAGGATCGCGGTCTGCTCGAGGATGTTGATCGCGACCAGCGTTGCTTTCAGGCGCGAAACGGCAATCGTCGCGGGTCCCATGCCCGCCGACGCAATCTGCAGCGCGCCCGCCGCCATCGCCTGGTTCTCGGGTGCGCCGTACGCAAATTGCTGGAACACCACCTTGACGTGGTACTGCTTCTCGATGGGCGCGAAGTATCCACGCGCCTTCGCAATGAACGACGGATCCGTGTCGGGCTGGACTCCGTAGTTGACCACCTCCTGCGCAAATACGCGTGCGCCGACAAGCAGCATCGTTGCGAAGACCAGCGGCGTCGTTATGCGCCTCCATCCGGGTCCGTGCGTATTCATCGATTCCTCCTCATGGGTGACTTGCCTGTGCGAGGGGGATACCCGTCCTTCTTCGCCAGGCCGTCGTCATGCGGGCCCCAGGTGCGACGAAAGCGCCCGTGGTTCGCAACGATGCCAGTATCTTGGGGGCCCCGCGGCTTGTCAATAAATCTGTTACACGGCGTCCCGTTTTTCGTAGGGCGTGGTCGCATCGAACAGGACTGGCACCAGCTTGGCCGCAGTGCGACGCAACCGGGGAAGCAGCCTCGGCAACGCTGCCAGGCGGATGCGCGCCTCCAGGGCGTGAACGGCGAGTCCTGCGACGATGCGGCCCATGGAATCCGTGATCGGGACCGCGATGGCCACCAGTCCAACCGTGTCCTCCTGATCGTTGACTGCATAGCCGCGATCCGCAATCTCGCGCAGGTCACG
>DATNCZ010000500.1:0-6186 GCA_035553335.1 Gemmatimonadaceae bacterium | reverse complement strand
TCCAGCTGCTCGAACGTGGCGGACACGGTGTACTTGTTGGCCGCGGTGTCCTTTGGTGAGTACAGAATGTGGGCAGGTCCCGTCTTCACTTCCCAGCGGCCGGGCTCCTTTTCCGAGTACGATGCATCGGATCTCTTCGCGTTCGCGTTGTCGAACTGCGCGAGGTACCCGGTTGGCAGGCCGGCGCCGTTCGCAGCGTGGTCAGTGTCGGCAGCCGCCGGTTGCGCGGCGGTGATTGTGCCGGCGACCGGGACGGAACTGGAGGACGATGTATCGCTCTTGTTGCACCCGGCGACCAAGGCGACAGCGCCGAGCGCGACCGCTGCGAACATCGATGCGCCCGGTGTGAGCTTGCCGGTGAATCGCCGAACAGACTGCGAGATTCCGCGCGCTGGATGATGATGAGATGGCATTCGTTGGGATGAATCGGCGTGAATTTCGAATTGTCGCACGGAAAGATATGCACGGATTGCACGAAAAACTCTTGCGCGTTATACATTTGTGCGCGATTCTTGCTTGGATTCACGTGAGCTGATTCAACCAACGTTCCGGAGTAGAGCATGGCAACTAAGAAATCGACCCGTAAGAGCTCGAGCCGCACTTCCGGTTCACGCACCGGCGCAAAGCGCGGTTCCAAGTCGAAGGCGAAGAAGGGCACGCGCAAGACCGTTGCTCGGAAGGCAGCGTCCCGCAAGGGCGGTGCACGCAAGACCACTCGTAAAACCACTCGCAAGGCTTCGACCCGCAAGAGCACGAGAAAGGCCGGCGCGCGCAAGACTGGAGGCCGCAAGGCAACCAGTAAGCGTGGTGCGACCAAGGCTGCCGCCAAGCGTGGGCCGGCGCGCAAGAAGAGTACGGCGCGCAAGTCCTCCGCAGGCAAGAAGGCGCGGACCCGCAAGAGCACGCGCAAGCAGTCTCCGGTCACGCGTGTGAAGCGCGTTGCGGCTGGTATCGCCGAGCAGGTGACGCACGTTGCCGAAGGCGCTGCGACTGCGGTGAGCGATTTCGTGCAGGACAAGTTCTAGGAGGAATCCTTATTCCCGCGACAGCGGGTTCAGAGAGCCGTCATTCCCGCGAAAGCGGGGATCCAAGTTATCGATCTCTGGATGCGATGACAGCAGAAAGTGGGTCGGCAGCAGATGGATTCCCGCTTCCGCGGGAATGACGGCGGACAGATGGATTCCCGCTTCCGCGGCAATGACGAAAGCGGAGCGGGAATGACGAGGAGATCCGGGTAGCTGGTCCAACCCCAGCTATTCCGGGCGCCCTGGCTGGGGCGAGGTTCCGGGACCAGTCTCCAGCCAGGCGCGCACTTCCTCGAACACACGCTCGCGACCGTAGTCCACGGTTATCACATGTCCGCCCTCGTGCGTGAGAACCAGCTTCTTCGATTCGGTCCTCAGCTCTGCAAAGGCCTGCCGCGCACTCTGCGTGGAGATCCGATTGTCGGTTTCGGACTGAATCAACAACGTCGGTGCGGTAATCTCGGGCAGCGCGCGGCGCGCCTTGTTGACAAGCAGCGCGAGCTCGTGGATCGATTTCCCAGTCACCGACCCGTAAGCGAGATTCGCCTCGCGCTCGACGGGGTCCAGGATCGAGCGTGTAGTTCGCGAGTGAATGGGGCCGACCACGTCGCTCCACAATCCAGACGTGGCGGAGAGCCAGCGCAGCCGCTTCGGCATTCTGAGATACGGCGCGATCAGTACGAGCGAAGGTAGATCGCGCAGCTCGGCAGCCAGTATCGTGGCGATCGATCCGCCCATCGAGAGGCCGCCGACGGCGGTCCACCTGTGACGGGCGCGCATGGCGAACAGCTCGGCGCGCGCGCTGTCGAGCCACTCGATGTGGGACGACGCGTCCATCGCACTGATGTTGCGCCCATGGCCTGGGAGCAGGGGGACGCGAACGTCGAACGCCCGCTCGTGCAGGTACCGGGCGAGGTATGCCAACGTTTGAGGTGTGTCGCCGAAACCGTGCAGGAGAAGAATCCCCCGCTCGTTGCCGGCGCGCAGGTCAAGCTGACCTGCGCCTTGAATTATGTCTGCTATCGGAATCGATGGGAATGCGAGCCGCTACCGCTCGGTGCTCTACGCTCGGGCCGATTCCCTGGTCATTGGCAGGGGAGTCTGCTCGTCGTACCGCGAAGCGTGATGGCGGGATGCCAACTGCCGCGTATCAATAACAAAGCACGAGCCGGCGCGCGACGCTACCCCACCGTTCACCATGCGGCTCAATGCCAGCGCAATGGATTCGCGGGTGGCGCCCACCATCTCACACAACAGCCGGTGGTGCGACGGGTCCAGCTTGAGGGTGGCATCGTCCACCATGAAGCCGGTGTCCTCACTCAGCCGCATGAGCACGGAGACGAGCCGATCCTCCACGTTCAGCGACGCGAGCTCCTGCAATCTCTCGAGCAGCGTGCTGCGCTCGGCGAGGATCTGGCCGATCAGGGATATCGCGTGGGCCGGCTGCTCTCTCATGAATGCGCGGAACTGCTCGCCGCCCAGGTGCAGCGTCTCGACTCCATCGGCGGCCCTGGCATCGGTTACGTAACAACCGCGCGGAGCGAGTCCCTCGGCTCCGAAGGTCTCGCCCGGCATTGCTATCCCGCTCACGAAGCCCCGCCCGCCCTTCATGGGGCTTCGCAGCACAACGTGGCCGTGCAACACGATGAAGACTCCGTCAGCGGCTGTACCACTCCGGTACACCTCGAATCCGCTGGGCCAGTGTGCTTTTGCGCCGAACTGGGACGCCGCGATTCGCTCGCTGAGCGACAGTCGCGGCGTCCGGCGCACCGATGCTACATCATCCATGACCTCACTGTGTTCGCAAGCTTCGCGCCGCCGAGTCGAGCAATCCTGCCGCCTTGATGAAACGCTGCGACAGGTCTGCTATCTCGCGTACAGATAGCGCTTCGTCTCCAGCCTTCACAGCCTCGTTGATGCTAGGCAGTCCGATGTTCGCATAACCGTTGTCATTGTCGGCTGCGTAGATCACGTTGCGGAACCATTCACGCTTGCTGACGGGCAGTCCGCCCGCGCGAACGAATACGCGCTCGACCTGCATGAGCAGCTCATTTGCCTGCTTTCTCGATGCAGCCGATGCGCCCTTCGCGAGCGCTGCGTCACGTGTTTCGTTGAACTTGCTCGCGGCTGTCTCCATCACCGTAATCGATGAGTCCAGCGCGCTGAGCGAGACGTTGGTCCAGTGCTTCTCGGCGATGTTCCTGGCCGCGGTCGCGGTGAGGCCGCGCATCGCGCGTGCGTATTCCACATAGTCGTATGGGATGATATCGGCGTCAGCGAGACGAGTGATGGCGACTGCGCCCATCACGCCCATGGTAGCGTGATACTTGTAGCCTGGATCGCCGAACTTGCTCATCCAGTGGTACGAATCGAACGCCGAGTGATACACGCCCATCGGTCCGCCGAAACCCCAATCGGCGATGGGAATGCCGAGGTGATTGTAGAAGCCGGCGAAGTCGGAGCCGCCGCCTGGATCGCCGATCGCAGGCTGTGCGGTGTCGGATTTTATCCGATCGGAGATGCGCCACGCATCATATACCGACCCCTTTCCGGTCGGGCTTGCGACGACTTTCGTGACGTCGCGGAAGAAAGGACGCAGCGACGGTGATCCACTCGCGCCAAGGTCGGGACCGGTCGTGACTTCATCGAAGTTGATGTATGCGGTTCCGTCCTTGAAGAGACGGGCGGAATCCTGCTCGACGAATTCCGTGGAGCCCATCAATCCCCATTCTTCAGCGTCCCAGGACGCGAAGACGATTGTACGTTTCGGACGATAGCCCTGCTTCACGAGGTCGCCGATGGTGCGTGCGGTCTCGAGAATACTGACAGTGCCGCTGATGTTGTCAGCAGCCCCGGGCCCCCACGCGTCGCGATGTCCGCCGATGATCACCAGCTGATCGGGGTATTCCGAGCCCCGAATGGTGCCTAGCACGTCCCAGATGTCCTTGTATGGATGCGTCTGTGCGTCGGTGGTTACGACGACACGTGCGCGGACGGGTCCTGGTCCAACGTGATAGCGGAATGGCAGGCCGCCCTGCCAGCCGCGCGGAAGCTCTCCACCACCGCGCACGTCGCGCAGCAATTCAGCGGCGTTCTTGTACGATGCGGGGATCACGGGAATGCGTGGCAGGTTGGTCTGATCCAGCGGAATACGCTTCGCGCCTGGAACGCTCGCGTAGTCAGGCGTGGTCGGATCGCCATTGTCGTTGAAGACACTGCCACGCTGGACGCCTGTCCACGGACGCATCGGTCCTTCAGGATAGATATCGCCGCGCGTGAATCCGTCATCCGCAGGATCGCTGTAGATGATCAGCGCCGCCGCTCCGTGCTTCTCGGCTTCGCGTGCCTTGATTCCGCGGTAGGATCTTCCGTAGCGCGCGACGACGATCTTGCCTTTTACGGAGATACCGAGCGAGTCGAGCGTCGCGTAATCCTCGATCAGTCCGTAGTTGACGTAGACCACCTCGCCTGTTGCGTCGCCAGCCGCGCCGTATCCATTGAACGTGAGCAGCTGCGGGTAGCTGAACGACGTCGTGTCCTCGGCGATCGGTCCTTCGGAGAGCGACAGCTCAGCGGCGTCGGGCGACACTCTGTACAGGTGCACGCTCGTCGGATGCGGCATGTAGATGCTGTAGGTGCGCACCTCCGGATCGATTCCATATTTCCTGAGCTCGCGCGCAAAGATGTCACGCGTTCTGGCCTGGGCCGGTGTGCCGGCCATATGTGGTTCCTTGGACAGTTCGCGTGACAGCGAATCCGCGTTTGCAGGTGAAGCGAGCGCGGCGGCTTTCGCTTCGAGCTCGCGCTGATGTTGCGCGTTCGCCGAAGTGAAGCCGGCAATCGACGTCTGTGTGTTCTGCGTACCTTGCGCCGACGCGAACGATGCGGCTGCAGATGCGCTGGCGAGTGACACTGCTATCGCAGCGGTGAGCCTTGAAATTGTCATTCCTGTTCGTCCAGTTCTTCGAGTGCGTGTTGGATGGCGGCGCGAAGCTCCACTTCGGGATCATCCGCGCCGGATAGAGCGGCGGCAAGCTTGGTGAATTTCGTCACCATCTCCGACTCCACGAATCGCTCCGGGTTGTGAACGCCGAGCATGAAGAGCGATGATACAGCGAGCTCTCTGAGCAGCTTGAGCGTTTCGGGGGAAAGGGCTGACAGCGAATCCGGGATCGGAAGCGATACCGCGGGCTCGCGCCTGCGATTGGGAGCTTCGAACATCGCCGTCATCGGTGCCAGCGTCACTACGAAGGAGCCCTCGGTGTGCTCCTCCCACTTCGTTATGATGTTGCGTCGCCGCAGGGATGGGAATAGCGCGAGGATGGTCTGTCGTACAACCGCTATTCCGCCCTCGCTTCCATTGCCGCGGCCGGTGATGATGAGCAGCTCGCCGGCGCGCTCGACCTGCTTGGTGCGGATCCAGCTATCCGCGCGCGCGCGCGCCGCTTCGGCGGTCGGAAGCGACTCCCGGAGGTTGAGCGTTCTCAGAGGTCCGAACCGGATCTCGTCGAATGCTTTCTGAATATGACCTGGATAACCGCGTGGCATCTTTCGAGGCAACTTATCGGCGCATCCAGTCCGTCAACGTCGTGCCACGATGAGGTCCGGTCTGGATGTCCCGATCGATCGCCTGTTCTCCGCGTTCTGCGTACCCGGAGCTGATGCCGCGATCGACGCGGCCGCGGGAGCGGCGTTCACAGCAGAATGCGTGCGCATCCGTAAAAGATACGAAAGGACACGGATTCCGGCACTTGACAGGGACTTACGCTCGGCATTTCCGCCACTTAATTAGACCACTCAGATGCCGCGTTTCCCGATCGCCGGACCATTTCCGGAGAGTGCCAGACCCGATGGCCTCCGCCACACCCCTCACACCGTACTGGTACTTGGCGGTGGTGCGATGCGCGGAATGGCACACATCGGAGTCATTCGTGCGTTGATCGAAGCGCGAGTCCAGGTCGACGCGATTGTCGGAACCAGCATCGGTGCGCTGATCGGCGCTCGCTGGGCCATGGGCGCCTCGATCGACGAGCTGGAAGCAGATGCGCTTGGCGTGACGGAGCAGGCGGTACTGAAGCGCAACATCAAGGCGTACATGATCGCCGGTCTTGCGCAGGTATCCATCTATGATGGCGAACACTATCGCGATCTGATTCAGCGA
>DATNCZ010000499.1:0-4114 GCA_035553335.1 Gemmatimonadaceae bacterium | reverse complement strand
GAGAGACTCGTCATTCCCGCTTTCGCGGGAATGACGACGCTAGTCCAGCGCCTCGACCGCGATCGACGGATCGGCCTTCCTCAATCGCATCCAGATGAAGTACGTCGGCACACCCAGAGACAGTGCGCCGATTCCCATGAGGCTGTGTCTGGGATCGCTGTAGATGGTCGTCCCCACCACTATCCAGCTCGCGATCATGAAGAACGCCGTCGTCCACGGGTGGCCCGGCACGGTGTATCCCACTACACTCGTACGCTCGCGGTCGCGCGCCCGAAACACGAACAATGCGAGCGCTGCCAATCCGTAGAAGATGAAATCCACCGAAGTCACGTAGCTCATGATGGATTCATAGCTTCCCGACGCGGCGACTATCGCGCACAGCGTCCCCTGAAGCGCTATCGCGACCGTTGGCGTGTGCGATCGTGGTGAGATGCGCGCGATTGCCTTGAAGAACAATCCGTCGGCTGCCATCGCCTGATACACGCGCGGTGTGGCGAACATTCCCTGGCTCAGGAAGCCGAACGTCGACAGCGCGATGCAGCCAGCCATTACTTCGGCGCCGATGTGCATCCGGCTCGACACGTGATCGACGACGGCCGCGGCTGGCGTCACAGTACTCGCGAGCCCGTCGGCGCCCAGTGCGAGGAGAAATACCGCGTTCACCGCAAGATAGAGTGCCACGACTCCGAGCACGCCGTAAAGCATCGCGCGCGAAAGGTCGCGTGCAGGATCGCGCATGTCAGCGGCCGCGAAGCTCGCGGTTTGCCATCCGCCATACGCGAACATCACCGGCGTGAACGCAGCCGCTAGCGCACTGAACGGGTGTACCGGCGTCGTTCCGCTCATCGACTCCGACGCGGTACCGTGCGCCATTATGGCAACACCGCATCCGATTATCGCAACTATGGCGACGACCTTCAGAATCATGAACAGACTCTGAGTCCTGTTGCCGGCGCGCAGATTGGCGCAATTGATTCCGGTCAACAGCGCAAGCGCCAGCACCGCAACCGTCGTCTCGGACACCGGCAACGGAACAACCGCGAGAAAATAGCGCGCGAATATCACCGATACTGCAGCGATTCCACCGGTCTGCACGACCAGCAGGATCGCCCAGCCGAACATGAACGCGATCGCGGGATGAAAGGCGTCCCGCATGTACGCGTAGTGCCCGCCGCGCGCGGGATGGCGCGCGGCGAGCTCGGCGTACACGAACGCACCGGCCAGCGCTATGACTCCGCCGATCGTCCACACGATCATCATGAGCACACCGCTGTGCACCATGTTCGCGACCACGGCGGGATTGCTGAAGATCCCGGCACCGACGATACCACCCATGACGAGCATGGTCGCGTCGAACACTCCGATCTTCGGGACAGAGCGGTCGCTCACGATGGTACTCGCCGGTCCGCTACCCATCCAGCAGCGCCAGTACTCTGTCGATCTGCTGCTCCGTATTGTAGATGTGCGGAGCAAGTCGAATCACACCGCCGCCACGAATGGAGTGCGATACGTTGTGTTCGTTCAACCTTCGCGAAATCGTTTCGGCGTCCTTCGCCATGAACGACACTATTCCCGCTCGGCGGCTCGCATCGCGCGGCGTCACGAGCGACAGGGTTGGTATCGTCGACATCCCTTCGACGAGTCTGCCAGCCAGCGAATGGATCCGCGACGCCACTGCGTCGAGGCCGATCTCGTGCAGCAGCTCCAGGCTCGAGTCCATCCCGACCATGTCCTGATATGGAATCGTCGCGACCTCGAACCTGCGGGCGTCGTCCTCGTATGTGAGATCGTACTCCAGCATGTGCGAGAAGTCCTCTGCACCACGCACGCTGAGCCAGCCTACAGTGCGGGGCTCCAGCATCCGAATCAACTCCCGCCGCACGTAGCAGAATCCGGATCCCCAGGGAGACAGCAGCCACTTCTGTGCGCCACACGATAGAACGTCCACGTGGCACGCATGCACGTCCAGCAACGTGGTCCCCACTCCCTGAATCGCATCGACGACGAACCATATCTTGCGGTCGCGGCACATGGTTCCTATGGCAGCCAGATCCGCGCGATCGCCGGACACGAACGACACCCACGATATCGCGACAACTGCAACGTCGCCACGATCGAGTCTGGCCGGCAGCGCGTCCCAATCGGGGAGCCCGTTCGGAAGCAGGCTCAGCTGTTCGTATCGTGCGCCGCCTCTGCGCTGGATCGCCATCCATGGATACACGTTTGCAGGAAACTCGCCGTCGTATCCCAGGATCACCTTCTCCCGCGCGATCGGAAGAACCTGCGCCGCGATGTTGAGTCCCGTGCTCGTATTGGGAATGAGAGCGATCTCATCACTGTCGGCGCCGACCAGGCCGGCGCACAGCCCGCGGGCTTTCGCCAGCGCGGCAAACTGTTCGTCCAGCGCGATCTTCCACGGCTCAGCGCGAAGTCGAGTCCAGCGATCCAGCTCGCTGACGGTGCGCGCGGGCAGCGGTCCGGTCGCCGCAGCGTTGAGATACGTGGTGGTGCCGCTGGCGGCCCAGGGAAATTCCTTTGCTATTTCGAATGACATGTCGGTGGAGTTATCGTCAACTGGGAAACGTTCGCTCTCCTGCACCCGTCGCGCCAGTGGTCTGTACGATCCCGTAGCGTTGCGAGTGCGCCGCGCGCGCACTATCTTCGCGCCCGCACACTGCAGCTCCCCAGAATCTCGCACGATTTCAAGTTGGAGGAATGGATGTCCCAGCTCTCACAGCGGCCCGAGTACGACGTATGTATCGTAGGCTCAGGCGCTGGCGGTGGAATGGCCGCCTACGTTCTCACCAAGGCCGGCGCGAATGTCGCGCTGCTCGAGGCGGGGCCTGAATGGTACAGTACTCGCGATTCCAAGATGCTCGTACCGGCCTATGCTTCACCGCGCCGGGGCGCAGGCTCGCGCGAAAAGCCGTTCGGTGAGTTCGATGGCTGTATCGGTGGCTGGGATATCGAGGGCGAGCCCTACACCACCGCGCCGGGCACCAAGTTCTCGTGGTGGCGCGCCCGGATGCTGGGCGGCCGGACCAACCACTGGGGCCGCATCTCGCTCCGATTCGGCCCCGACGATTTCCGCGGCAAGAGCATCGACGGACTCGGCGACGACTGGCCGATCGGCTACGACGACATCAAGCCGTACTACGACGAGGTCGACAAGCTCATCGGGATCTTCGGCAGCAACGAAGGGTTGCGCAACAATCCGGACGGAATCTTTCAGCCCGCCCCCAGGCCGCGCTGTTACGAGCTGATGATAAAGCAGGCGTGCGACAAGCTGGATATCACCTGCATTCCCGGACGTCTTTCAATCCTGACGCGTCCGCTGAACGGCCGAATGGCCTGTCACTATTGCGGACAGTGCGGCCGCGGCTGCCAGACAAACTCCAACTTCTCGAGCCCCGGCGTTCTGATCAAACCTGCACTCGACACGGGCAAGCTCACCCTCATCACGGGTGCGATGGCGCGCGAAGTAACGATCGACAAAAACGGAATCGCAACCGGCGTCACCTACATCCGAACCAAAGACGGAACCGAGCAGCATGTTCGCGCTCGCGTGGTGGTACTGGCCGCTAGTGCCTTCGAATCGGCGCGACTCATGCTCAACTCCAAATCCGCGCTCTTTCCGCACGGTCTCGCGAACTCCAGCGGCATCATAGGGAAGTACATCACCGATACCACCGGGGCTGGCCTCAACGGCTTCATCCCGAAGATGGTGAACCGCATGCCGCACAACGAGGATGGGACCGGCGGCAATCACATCTACATGCCGTGGACCAAGGACAACAAGAAGCTCGACTTCCCGCGCGGATATCACATCGAGGTGGGCGGCGGTTTCGATGCTCCGTCGTACGGATTCATGGGCGGAATTCAGCGCTACCCCAACGCCGGCGGCTACGGAAAGTCACTCAAGGACGACTATCGTCGCTACTTCGGCGCCAGTGTCGGATTCGCGGGACGTGGTGAGATGATTCCGAGCGACGACTGCTACTGCGAGCTGGATCCGAAAGTTGTGGACAAGTACGGCATTCCGGTTCTCCGCTTCCACTGGAAGTGGAGCGATCACGAGATCAATCAGGCAAAGCACATGCAGGAAACCTTCCGC
>DATNCZ010000498.1:0-10675 GCA_035553335.1 Gemmatimonadaceae bacterium | reverse complement strand
CACCAGCTATGCGGATCTCGTTGCGCTGTTCCATGACTGGCGCACGTTCGAGCAGCCAAAGATCGTCGACGGCGCGCCGGATTATTCCGTGGCTGCGATGACCGCGCAGCACGCCGAGCTCGCACGTTACCAGCGTCGTCTGGCCGCCATGGATACCACTGGGTGGACCACTCCGCAGCAAGTGGATTACAACATCGTGCGCGCGGAGATGAACGGGCTGGACTTCAGTCACCGCGTGCTGAGGCCGTGGGCGCGAAACCCGTCGTTCTACGTCTATTACTACCCGTCACGAAGCGATCAGCCGGCGCGCGAAGGCACCGTGGTATCAGGCGCGATCGAGATGTGGATGTATACGTTCCCCTTGTCGCCGGCGAGTGCGGACAGTCTCGCGGCGCGCCTGCGGACGATTCCGAAACTGCTCGAGGCAGCGCGCGTCAATCTCGACGGCAACGCGAAGGATCTGTGGAATTACGGCATCGCGGACATCAAGGCGCAGAGCCGCGCGCTCGCGGCATTGTCTGCGAAGGTCGCGACGACCAACCCGGGCGTCGCCTCCGCGGCGCAAAAGGCTCGCACGGCAACGGACGAATTTGCCACGTGGCTGGAGCAGCAGGCGCCATCCAAGACGGGTCCGTCCGGAGTGGGAGTCGACAACTACAACTGGTATCTGAAGAACGTCCAGCTCGTGCCGTACACGTGGGACGAGGAAGAAGTACTGATGCGTCGGGAGCTGTCGCGTTCGCGCGCCTCGCTCAAACTCGAAGAGGACAGGAACCGCAACCTTCCGCCGCTCGTTCCCATCTCGGACTCCGCGACCTACGTCAATCGCTTCAACGCCGCCGTGACGGAGTACATGAACTTCCTGCGCGACCATGACGTCCTTACGGTCCAGCCGTACATGGATCCCGCGCTGCGCGCGAGAATGGGTCGTTATCATCCGGCGGACAGGCCGCGCGAGTTCTTCGACGAGGTTTCGTACCGCGATCCGATGATCATGCTCACGCATGACTTCCACTGGTTCGATCTCGCGAGAATGGCAGCCCAGCCGCATCCGGATCCGATCAGACGCGATGCCTTGCTCTACAACACGTTTGTCACACGCACCGAGGGGTTCGCCACCGCGTTCGAGGAGATGATGATGCGGGAAGGTTTCGTGGACACGCATCCGCGTTCGAACGAGCTCATCTATGTGCTGGTGGCCGAGCGCGCGGCGCGCGCACTGGGCGATCTGCATCTGCAGAGCAACGACTTCACAATGGATCAGGCCAAGAAGTTCGCGTCCGAGTGGACGCCGCGGGGCTGGCTGCGGGTGGATGGTGAGACGGTGACCGGTGAACAGCACCTTTACCTGCAGCAACCGGCGTATGGCACGAGTTACATCATGGGGAAGATCCAGTTCGACGAGCTGCTCGACGAACGCGCGAAACAGCTTGGCGATGCCTACTCGACCAAACGATTCATGGACGAGTTCATCGACGCCGGATTGATACCGATGTCGCTGATCCGCTGGGAGCTTACCGGCAACGCCGATCAGATCAGGGCAATGACACGGCCCGACTCGGCGCGGTCGCATTAGCGCACCGAGTCGCTGGGCAGCAACGCAATATCCTCACAGAATGGAGATTCGCATGAAGTCTGGGATGCATGGATTCGAGCGTATGCGGAAGGTGTGCAGCAGCGTGGCAGTCGCAACACTCGGGTTGCTCTGTCTATCCTCGGGTTTGCAGGCACAGCCGGTGATCGGCCGCATCTTTCCCGCGAGTGAGTTTGCCGCGCGCCGCGCTGCCGTCATGAAGTCGATCGGCGACGGCGTCGCGATCATCCAGGGCACTACGGAGCGTCCCGGCGAGCAGCCCCTGCGTCAGAACAACGAATTCTATTATCTGACCGGCGTCATCGAGCCTCGTGCGATCCTCATGATCGACGGGCGCACAAAAAGATCGACGCTGTTCCTGAGTCCGACCAACGAGAAGCGCGAGCTTTCCATGTTCGGGCCTTCGCTCATACCGGGCGATTCCGCGGAGAAGGATACCGGCATCGAGTCAGTCGTGGAGCGGGACAAGTTCGGGCCCGCGCTCATCGCGGCCGGCACTGCGGGACGACAGATCTTCACGCCCTTCCGTGCGGAAGTGCTTGGGAGCGCGTCGGCTGCCGACCCGGTCGCACTGGCCCGCGCAACCAAGGCAGATCCGTGGGACGGCCGCGACTCGCGCGAGGAAGCATTCCAGCAGAAGATGAAGGCGGCAGCACCGGCGATCGAGATCAGGAACCTCGATCCGATCATCGACACTCTCCGTGCGATCAAGAGTCCGCGCGAGATCGAGATCATTCGCGAGGCGACCAACATCGCCGGCCTCGGCATCATGGAAGCCATGCGTGACGCGAAACCCGGCATGCACGAGTACGAGCTGCAGGCGGATGCGGAGTTCGTGTTCAAGAAGCACGGTTCGTATGGTCCTGCCTACTTCGCACTCATAGCAACGGGAAAGAACACGTACTACACGCACTACCACAAGGATACAGCCATATTGCAGGATGGCGATCTGGTGCAGTTCGACTACGCACCGGACTACAACTACTACACGTCGGACGTCACGCGCATCTTTCCAGCAAACGGAAAGTTCACGGCCCGGCAAAAGGAGATGTACAACATCTACCTCCGGCTGTATCAGGCGCTGATGACGTCGATCAAGCCCTACGTGTCCGCCAATGACATTGCGCAGGAAGCGGTCGGGAAGATGGAAAAGATCGTTGCCAACTACAAGTTCAGCGACAGCAAGATCAAGGACGCGGCAAATTCGTTCATCGATCTCTACCGCGGGAAGACGGTACGCGCCCTCGGTCATACTGTCGGAATGTCGGTTCACGACACACCCTATGCCGGCGCGACTCTTCAGCCCGGCGAGATTTTCACCATCGAGCCGGAGATGCGGATTCCCGACGAACATCTCGGATTCCGGCTCGAGGACATGCTGCTGATCACCAAGACGGGATATGTGAACATGTCGGGATTCGTACCGGTCGAAGTTGCCGACATCGAGAAGCTGATGGCGCAGCGCGGCCTGAGCGATGCCGCGCTCAAGCTTCCAGCGGCAAAATAAACGGGCAGGATCGGAGAGTCTGGTACTTTCATGAACTCACTTCAAATATCGAGCAAGCCTTGACGCTCATCAAAAACATTTCGAATCGAATCACAATTTCGGTCGTGGCGGCTGGACTGCTGGGTGCGGTCGTTGCAACCACAGTCGTGCGGCGTCAAAAGCCGGACGCGCCGACCAGCCCTGACACGCATGCAACGGTACATCGCGCCGTGGCGCACGACGTCTCCGGTGTGTTGAGCGCGGAGAACTACCGGCCGTCGAGGCTGGATGCGAGCGGTGATCCGGATGGCATTCCGCGCAATGCGTTGGCTCCCGACCCGGACGGAGTGCGTGAGAGGGCTGACACGACGATAGTCGTGGCGCCGATCGTGATTCCGAAAGGCGGGGAGAAGGTGGAGCAGCATCGCCAGGGATCGCGATCGGCACCGGTGCTCTTCGCAAGTTTCGGCGGCTTGGGCGCCGACTTCGTTGGGCCGCAGGGAAATGCCGTGATGCGGAGTCCCGCCGACAACAGTCTCGCTGTTGGGCGCGATTACATCGTTCAGCTCGTCAATTCGCGGATGGCGATCTATACCAAGAAGGGCGCACTGTTCGACACGACGGGCAAGGTGCTGTACGGGCCTGTCGAGACGAACAACATCTTCAAGGGATTTGGCGGTGCGTGCGAGTCGCACAACAACGGCGATGCTGTCGTACGCTACGATCAGCTCGCAGATCGCTGGCTGGTAGTCATGCCGATCTTCACCCGTTTGCCGCGCCGTCCGGTGGAACCGGTGGCTCCCAACGCGGGAGAACCGGCGAATCTGAGCCAGAAGGGACAGCCAGGACAGCCTGGCAAGGCTGTGGAGCTGTATCAACCGCCGCAGGCACGCCCGACCCAGCTTCCTGCGGAAGGCCCGCAGGGGCGTCGTCCAGGCACGCGGCCGCCGGCCGACAGCGGCGGTTATGCGATGTGTTACGCGGTGAGCACCACGTCGAGTCCATTCGGTCCCTACTATCGATACGAATTCGCGCGTCCGCTCTTTCCCGATTATCCGCGTCCTGCGATCTGGCCGGACGGATATTACGTCCCGACGAGCACCGGTGATGCCGTAATCCAGAAGCACGCCTGCGTCGCCGACCGTGCCCGGATGTTGAAGGGCGAGGATGCAACCGAGCAGTGCATGATCGTGGATGACGTGAGCTTCCTCAACAACGCCGACGTGGATGGAACACAACTTCCGCCGGCTGGTGCGCCGAACATCGTGATGGCCACCGGTGGAACTCAACTCAGGAAGATCTTCGAGGACGACGGTATCTACGTCTGGAAGTATCACGTCGACTGGAACGATCCATCACGCACTACGCTCACCGGACCGGAGAAGATCACTGTCGCTCCGTATCACTTCCTGTGCAACGGACAGCTCACGAATTGTGTTCCCCAGCCCGGAACCGAGCATCGCATCGATTCCCAGGGTGACAAGCTCATGACGCGCCTCGTGTATCGGCGCATCGGCAACCAGGAGTCGATCGTCGGCGTTCATTCAATCAACACAGCGCTCGGGGGCGGCGGTGTGCGCTGGTACGAATTCCGTCTGGACAAGGCCCGCAACGTGAGCCTGTATCAGCAGGGCACGTTCGCTCCCGATTCGCTTTACAGATGGATGCCGAGTCCGGCGATGGACAAGTTCGGCAACATCGGGATCGGGTATTCGTTCGGCGGCAAGACCGACTTCGTCGGTCAGCGTTTCGCCGGGCGCCTGGCAGGCGATCCCAAGGGACAACTGACGTTGCGCGAGGCGACGCTCGTGGACGGCGAGGCCGCGCAGGAATCGACCTTACGCTGGGAGGACTACACCCAGACGGCGATCGATCCGAGCGACGACTGCACGATCTGGTACGTCGGCGACTATCTCAGGAAGGGTGAGACGCGCTACTCCACGAAGATCGGCGCGTTCCGCATGCCTGGGTGTGGCGGCAGCAAATAGCAGATTCCACACAGGAGCGCGGAGATTTCGACCGAGGCCGGCTGTGCGCGACGTGATCGATCTTGATCGCGTCGCTACGCAGCGGCCTCGGCGTCTTCGCTGTGAACGATTAGCGGAAGTCTTACGGTGAAGCGCGCGCCGTGACCGGTATCCATGGCGGAGATCGTACCGCCATGTCTGGTCACGATGTCGGACACCATCCACAGACCGAGTCCGGTTCCCTTGCCGGCTGGTTTGGTCGTGAAGAATCGCTCGAATACACGCTCGACCGCGCCGGGAGGGAACCCGGGTCCGCTGTCCTCCACTGAGAGCGTCGCAGTGGCGCCGTCGCCGCCGACACCGATCCGAATGATGCGCTCGGTGGTCTGCGATTCCATCGCTTGAGTTGCGTTGATGATCAGATTGATCGCTACGCGCTCGAGCGCGCTGGCGTCGCCGTTCACCGGCACCGCGCCAGTCTCGGCATCACGCTCGACGGTGACTCTGCGCTCGCGCAGGAGAGACCGGAGAGTCCCGATGCTTCTCGTAACGACGTCGCCGAGCAGTACTGTAGCGGATTCCGTCTCGCCCTGCCGTGCGAAGGCGAGAAGATCGTGCAACGCGGTTGCGGTGCGCCGCGCGTCACTGGCGATTGCGTTGGCTTCATCGCGATCGGCTGGATCCGCGAGGCCGCGGCCGAGCATCTCTGCGGATAGCGCGATCGCGGTGAGTGGGCTGTTCACTTCGTGCGCCACGCAGGCGGCGAGTGTGCCAAGCGCTGCGAGCTTGTCTGCCTCCTGAAGGCGAATCGAGAGGTCGCGTTGTTCAGTGTTTCGCACGATCTGTGCGGCCAGCGCACGCCGCAGAACTCGTTCGTGCCACGCACTTACGTAAGTCGCAACTACACCGGCTGCGGCGAGGAGCACCAGCTTCATCCCTTCGTCCAGAATCGCCACATTGGCTGATGCGGCAGCCGTGATCGGATCCGACCATAGCGTCACGTGCCCAACTTGAACCAGTATCAGGAGCACCGCGAGATATTCAGCGGTAATGCAGGCGGCGGTAATTGCTGTGGACCGTGCCGATCCCATGATCGGGCGTGCCGCCAATATCGCGAAGTAGACGAGTGTGATCGGCGCCTTGAGCGCGACCGATGGCGAGCCGAGCAACCCATAGCAGAGGATGATCGCGGTGACGGCCGTCGCATCGACGATCGGTGCGACGGCGGACAGCCAGCGGGGATACGCACCGTCGCGGTTGCGGACCACCGATGCGA
Organism: Gemmatimonadaceae bacterium; assembly: GCA_035553335.1. GTDB lineage: Bacteria > Gemmatimonadota > Gemmatimonadetes > Gemmatimonadales > Gemmatimonadaceae > Fen-1247. The sequence goes on along the minus strand of DATNCZ010000498.1, from coordinate 4,352 downwards.
GCGCCACCGACCAGAGCAGCATCGGAGCCAGAACCGCAGCATTGGCGGCCCGCAGAGGGCGCGGCAAGGCCGTAGAGTAGGCCAGCGCCGCGACGGTCAGCACGACCACTATCACCAGCCGCAGTACGTTCAGCAGCCCCTCCGCCTGGGCCCGCTCGGCGGCGAGCAGGAAGGTCAGCTCGTCGCTGTCGGAGCGGGGAGGGGAGAGCATCGGGCCGGCGGCCGCGGCAAACGTCGTCGTCAAGGACATTGCCCTTAAGGCTCGGCTTCCCGTACGGGGACTATAGGTAGCGATGATGGAATTCCACCCCTTCGCCGAGGGACTTGCTGGAGCGGCAGGCGTATCCCGGTGCAGTACGGGTGCGCCGAGCAGCCTGAATTCAGATGATTATCTTACGACTGCCCGCGTCACCTGGTGAACGCCGGGGTCACTGGTTCGTGCCGGTCGTGCACCGGACGCCCGTTCGTGTGATCCCGCGTGTGGCGTGTGCGCGTGCGCCTCAACGCCGTTGTCTGGCCTTGCCGTAATTGCGAATCCGTGAATACAGACGAAGCAAGCGCGTTGGTCCTTGTTGTCGAACGCGACCCGAACGTGCGTGAGCTCGAGTCCTTTTTTCTCAACGAGGCGGGCTTCGCGGTGGACTTTGCCGAAGACGGCGTCGCGGCATTGCAGCTCGCACGTGAGAGGCGGCCGGCGATCATTGTCACCGAGATCATGGTCCCCAAGCTGGATGGCCTTGCGTTGTGCCGGGCTGTCAAGCAGGACCCCGAGCTTGCCGACACCGTCGTGCTCGTGTTCAGCATTCTCGCGGCACATGGGCGTGCGCGCGACGCCGGCGCTGATGCGTTTCTGATCAAGCCACTGGCCGAGCAACGGCTGGTTCAAACTGTTCGTGAGCTGCTGGAGAGGAAAGCCGCAACATCGCCTCATACCGCACCAGGGACGCAACCGGGACAGCTTCGATGACTGATGCACTGATGGACGAATCGGGCGTCACGGACGGCTCCGTCGTGTTCCCCCGCATCGGGACGGGGAGCGCGCAGGCGGACGCGATTCTCGGCGGCGGCTTTCCCGCGAATTCGATCAACATCATCATGGGGCAGCCCGGCACTGGAAAGACGATCTTCGCCGAACAGCTGCTCTTTCACAATGCGAACCCGACCAGGGCTCTACTCTATCTGACCACTCTGTCAGAGCCCATGTCAAAGGTCGTGAGCTACGCACAGCGGCTCGACTTTTTCGACATCGATCAGATTGGCACAGGTATCCTGTACGACGATCTCGGCGCCAAGCTGATCGCTGAGGGGCCTGCCGCGGTGGTACCACACCTTCTTGAAGCCATAAAGCGCCTGTCGCCATCGATCGTGGTGATCGACTCGTTCAAGGCCATACACGACGTGTCTCAATCCACGTCGGAGATGCGGCGACTCGTATCGCAGCTCGCGGGAGTTGTGTCGGCGTACGATATGACTGTGTTTCTCCTCGGGGAATACACGCAGGACAACATCGAGCAATATCCGGAGTTTGCGGTCGCGGATTCCATCGTGCAGCTGGAACGCAACACGCTTGGTGCCCGGGATGAGCGATACGTCCGGGTGTTGAAGCTGCGCGGAAGCGGCTACAGCGAGGGCAGGCACGCGTTTCGCATCACGTCTACCGGTCTCGCGATCTTCCCACGTCTGGTGACACCAAAGTTCGAGAGCTATGTCCCGCTCCTCGAGCGAACGGCCACCGGAATCGAGGGACTGGATGAGATCATGGGCGGCGGTGTGTGGCGTGGCAGTACCACGCTCGTCGCCGGTCCCACCGGTTCGGGCAAGTCGACCATGGGGCTTCAGTTCGCTTTGGAGGCGCATCGCGACGGTGAGTCAGTGCTTTTCGTGAACTTCCAGGAGAACCCTGCACAGGTGCAGCGGATGATCCGAGCGCTCGGGACAGATCCGGAGATCGCCTACGCAACGGGCTTTCATCATCTCTACAGGTCCCCCGTTGAGCTGCAGATCGACAGCGTCATCGTGGAGATATTCAACTTCATCGAGACGGCGAACGTGCGGCGTGTCGTCATCGATGCCGTTGGTGACCTGTCGACAGCTGCGAGCGATCCGCATCGTCTGAATGACTTTCTATATTCGCTCGTCCAGCACTTCGTGGTCCGTAACGTGACGACGCTGCTCAATCTCGAGTCGGCCCCTGGTGTTACAGGCAGACGCGAGGAAGCGCAACGGTGGAGCTACATGTCCGATAACGTGTTGGTCCTGGAGCGAAGTGAAGGCCTGGCCGGCGAGCGTACGATACGCGTGGTCAAGACACGCAACAGCGATCACGACCCGTTGCCGCACCGCGTGGAAATCCGTCGTGACGGCGTTCACGTCGTCTGACTCGATGAGCGAGCGTGATGTGACTCTGTCGAAGACTGCCGGCTTTCGATGAAATGATGGACGACATGGAACGACCCGGCCGCATCGAGGACCTCCACCAGCTCACTCGGCTCAGTCGCGAATTCACGTACGCGCGATCGCTCGATGACATTCTCGATCTGGCGGTCTCGCAGTCGGCGCATCTGATGCGGTCCGAGAAGGCGGTGCTGCTGCTCACCGATGACGACGGACTGCTCCGCGTGCGTGCGTCGGTAGGAGTGGATGCGGAAATCGTCGAGCGTTTCAGACAGCCGGCGAACGAAGCCTTGGTGAGTCGGTTGCGTGGCTTGCTTGGTGCCAACCTGGCCGGCGGTTTCGTCGGTGTTCCGCTGGTGTCGCATGGAAACGTGGTCGGCCTTCTGGCGACGGTGCGGCCGGATGGACTCGCGGTATCTGAAGAGGATGAGTGGTTGCTCGCTGCGCTGGCGGACCAGATTGCCGCGCCGCTCGAAAACGCGCGCCTCGCAAAACAGCTTGAGAGTTCCGCGCTGCTCGCCGAGAACGTGCGCCTTTATGAAGCGGAGCACGAAGCGCGCGTCGTTGCCGAAGTTGCACTTCGCGAGGCCGAATCCGCTCGCGATGCAGCGTTGCAAGCCGACACGAGCAAGACGTCGTTCCTCGCGGCGATGAGCCACGAGCTGCGTACGCCGCTGAACGCAATCGGCGGCTACGTAGAGCTGCTGGAGATGGGATTGCGCGGTCCGATCACCGTAGAGCAGGCAGACGACCTCAGGCGTATCAAGGCGAGCCAGGCTCACCTGTTGCGGCTTATTACGGAGGTGCTCGATTTCGCACGACTGGGCTCTGGACACACCGAACTGCATTTCGACGACGTCGATCTGCACCAGATCCTGGGAGAAGCCGAAATGATGACGATGCCACAGGCGAGAGCGCGGGGAATCGAGTACGTATACGAGCCACTCGACTGTCGTGTCATCGTGCGTGCCGATCCGCACAGGTTGCAGCAGATCGTACTCAACCTTCTCACCAATGCGATCAAGTTCACCGAGCCCGGCGGAGCTATACGCATGACGTGCGGACTCGTGAGCGGTGGATCAGCGGGAGAGAAACGCGTGCGCGTCTCCGTGCAGGATACAGGCCGCGGCATACCACCCGATCAGATCGATGGCATATGGCAGCCATTCGTTCAGGTCGGGCGGAGACTCAATCATCCGAGCGAGGGTGTCGGCCTGGGTCTGGCGATCAGCCGGGATCTCGCGCGACGGCTTGGAGGCGAATTGAGCGTCACCAGCGAACTGGGTCGCGGGTCGGAGTTCACGCTCACGTTGCCAGTGCTACGTATGGGGCGGTGATTCGGGCGAGAGCATCATGGTCGCGGTGCTGGTCGTAAGAACCGTGCGTACTGATTCGATGGATGGCTGGAAGATCGAGAACTGGTCCGCGTCCGCGAATACGGTGGTAAAGTCCAGCGGGGTGAACGCGCGCGACATTCGCTGTGCGTAGGTCGTGTGGAGCAGCCGGACGTAATGGTCCACGGAATAATCGCGCGGGTCCTGATCGGAGCTGTCGTCCTCGTGCGAAGTGAGGAGTCCGTACTCGCCGTTCTGCTTGCGATACACGCGAATGCGATCACCGACGCTCCACGTCGTCCGGCCTGCACTCAACAGTGCTTCGTATGGAATCTCGCGACGTTTAGCCCTCGTCGCGAGGTATTCCTGCGGCGGCTTGGAGAGACGGAGTCGCGCCGATACATCATGCGTCGAGAGAAGCCGCGTTTGAAGCGCGGTTACAGTCGCAAGATACGCACTCCGAACTCCCGGTACATCATCGGCGAGCAGCCGCGCAATCGCCTGGCGCAGGAACGCCTCGCCGAACGGCTCCGAGCGGCTCGACCTGAAGGCGACTCCTCTGAGCAACAGCGTCCCATCGTAGCCGAGCAGTGCATAATTCTTGGGCTCGTGTGACAGCATGGC
>DATNCZ010000497.1:0-2654 GCA_035553335.1 Gemmatimonadaceae bacterium | reverse complement strand
GGCTGGCCGCTGGCGATTCTATTGCCGATCGTATGGACAGCGTCGGAGCTGGCGCTCAACTATCTGAGTGATCTGTCGTTCCCGTGGCTGCCGCTGGGGCTGGCGTTCGCGCACGTGCCGCTGCTGGCGCAGGTCGCCGATCTGAGCGGAGTGCGCGGCGTATCGTTCTGCATCGCGGCGGTGAATGGCTTCGTCGCCGACGCGTGGTTGTACAGGTCGAGCAGGCGCGCCGCGACGACGCGAATCGTCGGCGCCGTGGCGGTGCTCGCCGTCGTTGCCGCGTACGGTGAATGGCGCATGGCGACGATACAGCTCACGCCGCTCGCGCGCATTGCAATCATTCAGCCCGACATTCCGGAGGAAGTAAAGCTCACGACTCAGGATCCGTCGGCTCACGTCGCAAAGCTCGTGGCCATGACGCGCGCGGAAGTTGCGCGCTCGTCACCCGATCTGGTTGTATGGCCCGAGGCTGCGCTGGACCGTTTCCTCTGGCAGTATCCCACGTGGCTCGACTCGCTTCGTGCCGCAGTCGCCGAACATCCAACGCCGATGGTGGTCGGCTTCATGGACTCGAGCGATCCGAGAGATATCCCGTTCGCGTATTACAACGCCGCGCTGCTCACCGATCCGCGCGGCAACCTGAGTCCTCAGCCTCCATATCGCAAGCATTACCTCGTTCCGATCGTCGAGCGCGTGCCGTTCCTCAATCCCGACTGGTTTCAGGGCGTCAATTATTTTGGCGGTTTTGGACGCGGCACCAGCGAAGAACCTTTTCATCTGGCGTTCGGCACGGCCGGCGTGCTCATCTGCTACGAATCGATCTTTCCGCAGCTGGCGCGTGACTACGCGAAGCAGGGAACTTCGGTTCTGTTGAACATCACGAACGACGCATGGTTCCAGCGAAGCAATGCGCCGTACCAGCACTTCGCGCATCTGTCGCTCCGTGCGATCGAGAATCGTCTTCCGATCGTGCGAGCGGCCAACACCGGCATCTCGGGCTGGATCGATCCGCTGGGACGTGTGCGCGCCGAGACGCCGATCTTCGTACCGCGTAGCGCGACGTACGATGTCGAGGTGACGTCGCAGCGGACGCTTTACACGCTCGTCGGCGACTGGCTCGGGGGGCTATGTCTTGTCATCACCGTCGGTTTCGTGTTCGCTGCCTGGCGCAGCTCTCGCCTGCGTAAAAAGAGCGTGGACCGCGCAAGCGCGTAACTACGCGCGTAGCTGATCCGTACAGCCGATGCGCGCAGCTCGGCGGTCGCTTCAGCGCGTGCCAGCGGTATCGGGCGAGGCGGTGGAATCGGTGTCGACGTCCTCGAATCCGATGATGTTGGGTGACATGGTCCAGACGATTCTTCCGGTCATGTCCGACCCGACGGTAAACACTTCCGACGTAATCGCGCGACGGAGCGGTCGGGTGGCGAGCAGGCGATACGGTTCGGAGAAGGACACCGGCTTGAAGGTGAAGCTCCTGGTCGCAGCCGGCGGAACGCTACCCAGCAGGGTGCGGGCTCCCGATCGCGTGACAGCGTAGATGGTGAGGTCGGTTGGAAGCGGCAGATTGTTCTGCACTTGGACGATTACAGGGACGGTGGGACCCTCGGTCCGCCCCCGTAAAGAGGCACAGCCCGCAGCAGCAACGACGGCGGCGAGGGCTATGCCTCTGAGCGAAGCTCCGGTGAACATCTGATCCTCGGCGTTGGATTAGACTATACGGGCAAACCCCGGGCCCGGAAGGGCGGTGGCGCCGAGCGCGTCGTTGCCGCAGGGGTAGGCACGGGGGTCTGCCCCTGCGGCGGGGCGCTCCGAATGGCTTCCATCCGATCCCCGGCCGGATTATCTTTAGAGGCTAGCCACACCCGAGGTCAATCCAATGAAACCAGACATCCATCCACTGTACGCCACGGCGAAGGTTCACTGTGCGTGCGGAAATACGTTCGAGACACGCTCCACGGTCGCCAACATCAGCACCGACATCTGCGCCGTTTGCCATCCGTTCTATACAGGCAAGGCGAAGCTGGTCGATACCGCAGGCCGCGTAGAGCGTTTCCGTCAGAAGTACGGACGAAAGGAGAAGGCGACCGCTTAGCGGCTCGCGTTCCGATTTACCGAAGGCCCACGAATGTCGTGGGCTTTCGTGTTTCCGACAACCGCGCCGGCACCCAGCGGCGTGCCTTCTTCCGCTAGCTTGATGAGTGATCTTTTGCAGCGCACCACAATGACCGTCCGCCACCCATGAGTCTTCGAGACCGCCTCGTCACCGCCGTCGCCCGCGCTGCCGAAGTGGAAGCCCAGCTGAGTGATCCGGCAACCGCCCGCGATTCCAGATTGCTGGCGGAGCTTGGCCGCGAACATCGCCAGCTTCAGACTGTCACGTCTCTCGCACAGCGTCTCGAGCGGGCTGAGCGCGAGCGTGCGGAAGCGCTCGAGCTTGCAGAGTCGGACGACCCCGAGATGGCGTCGGAAGCGCACGCGGAAGAGCAGCGGCTGACAGACGAGATCGCGCAGATCGAGATCGAGCTCAAGCCGGCGCTCGTACCGCCGGATCCGCTCGACGACCGGCCGGCAATCGTTGAAATCCGCGCTGGCACCGGCGGCGACGAGGCAGCGCTGTTCGCTGCGGAGCTGTGGCGCATGTACACGCGCTACTG
>DATNCZ010000496.1:0-2482 GCA_035553335.1 Gemmatimonadaceae bacterium | reverse complement strand
GGCAAGTTCAAGTCGAGCAGAACGAGATCCGGCTCTTTGCCCCTGCCGGCGATGTCGAGGCCCCCCTCGCAGTCTCCGGCGAGGTCGATGTCCACCTGAGGCTCCAACCGGCGCAGGATGTTGCTCACCGCCTCCTGAATGAGCGGGTGGTCGTCGACAACCAGCGCTCTCACGTCAGCACCTCCGGGCCGGCCCGAAGACGCCGCAAACCTCGACGCAAGAGTACGGATATTCGCATCGTATCAATGCGCTGCGCGTACGGCTGGGTCAATCGGCGTGCAGGTCGTTTTCCGTTGGCGCGTTGACCGGCCCTTCTGGGCAATTACCGCTACGCCAGCCTGCGCCCAGAGTTCGCGCGTCCTCTTCGCTGCGGGCGGAAAGCGCGCTTCGAGGTAGAGACAGTTTGGTTGGCAGGTCGCCGACATGCACCCGTATATCGACAAATGATATGCGCTTGCAACGATCCTTTCATTCAAGTTAACCGAGGAGAAGCAGAAATGAGAACGCTAACGAAGCAACGTCTTGTTGTAGCCGCGATGGCCCTTGGCATCGCCGGCGCCGCACTGGCTAACGAAGACGCGAACAGTTGCCGACCCGAGGTGTTGGACGGCCTGTACGCGTTTTCCGCGACAGGGTACAACATCGTCGGTGGAGTGGCGCAACCGAAGGCGATCACGGAATTTATCCTGTTCAACGGCGACGGCACCATCAGCGGCCCGGGCGCCACCGTGAGCATCAATGGCACAATCGTCCGGTCACCCGCCGGTGGGACCGGGACCTACACGCTCTCCGGCGACTGTATCGGCTCGCTCACGTTTGGATCCGGTCAATCGTTTGATATGTTCGTATCGCCGAAAGGCGAGGATCTATGGATGATTCAGACGAATCCAAACAGCGTGCTGCAGGGTAACGCGACGAGAGTGGCGCGTTAGCTCGACGGCGTCGGATTGGCTGGCCCCGCTGACGTCGCAGGATCAGCCTTTCAGCGCTTGCCTGATCTCGAGGGCGACTCGCTCTCGCGGCCGCCGCTTTTTCGCGCGCCATCTGCATGTTCGACTTGGCAGTGTCATTGGAGCATGCTCGAAGGCTCGCATTGCCGTCTTCCTCATTCCAGGGGTCTTCATTACGGATATGGCGCGTCTTGCGCGGCATACGTTGTTCTGGAAATACGCACTGTATTTCTCCGGGCTCATCAGCGCGCTGCTGGTTGTAAGCGGCACCGTCGGCGGGTACTTCGCGTTTCGGCAATCGACCGCCGCACTCGATGAGCTCCAGCGCACGAAGGCCGGCTTCGCGGCCGGCGAGATCGAGACCTTCATCGGCCGCATCGAATCAGCGCTGCAATCGACGATCGCGAAATTCCACATGAGCGAAGTGGTCGGGGAGGAGGACCTTCGCCTCGAGCTCATTGCGCTAATGCGCCACCTGCCGGCGATTACCGAGGTGCACTGGATAGACGGTAATGGCAGCGAACGACTCACCCTCTCGCGTATTGGACGCGATGCCATGGACAGTCGCCAGGATTGGTCGAAGGACGCGCTGTTTCAGCTCGCGCATGCGCGCCGAACTTATGTCGGCCCGGTGAGCTTTCGAGGAGGCTCGGAACCTTACCTTTCGCTCGCCGATAGCCGCGACGCTGCCGGACCCGTTCTCGTTGCCGAAATCAATCTTAAATTCGTCGGTGACGTCATCTCGAAAATCCACACCGGTCGGAAAGCGATTGCGTACGTTGTCGATGCCGGCGGTCACCTCATCTCGCATCCCGACCCCGCGCTCGTGCTCGGCAATACCGATTTCTCGCGGCTGCCGCAAGTGCGTCGTGCCTTTGACCACAACGGAGATGCAACGGCGTCAGCCGGTGCCGCACGCAATGTGGAAGGCGTCGCAGTGCTTGCTGCGGCCGTCCCGATCGAGCACCTTGGCTGGACCGTTTTCGCCGAGCAGCCCCTCGATGAAGCACTGCGTCCGGTCTACGCTTCGCTTGCGACATCGATTGCGCTGGTCCTCCTGGGATTGCTCGCGGCCGTTGCGGCGAGCCTCGTGCTCGCGCGTCACATGGTGCGGCCCATCCGGCAGATCGCTGCGGGCGCACGGGAAATCGGCGAAGGTCGCCTCGACAGGCGGATCGATGTGAAAACCGGCGATGAGCTGGAAACGCTCGGCGTTCAATTCAATTGCATGGCCGCTCGACTGCAAGAGACGTATGCCACCCAGGAGTCGCGCATAGCGGAACGCACGCGCGATCTTGCGCTCGCCAACGAAGCCAAGACGCGCTTCGTGGCGGTGGCGAGCCACGATCTTCGTCAGCCGATCCATGCACTCGCCCTATTTGTCGGACAGCTTCGCGCGATTCCCGCCTCGCTCGCCGGGCAAGCACTGCTCGAGCGTATCGAAGGCTCGGTCGACGCGCTGGAGGAACTGCTCGAAGCGCTTCTCGATCTATCCAAGCTCGACGTCGGTACCGTGATTGCCCATTCGCAAG
>DATNCZ010000495.1:0-2862 GCA_035553335.1 Gemmatimonadaceae bacterium | reverse complement strand
GCACAAGCTCGCGATCGGCGTGGACGCGGACCAGTACAACGACGCACCCGGCTACATACTCACGTCGATGGTCAAGCGTGTGAATGCGGCGACGTTCGACGTGATCCGACGGGCGCACGAGGGACAGTTCCACGGCGGCGTATACTCGTTCGGCCTCAAGGAGGGCGGTGTGGGCTACGTGTATGATGAGCACAACAAGGGACTGATCCCCGATTCCGTACACGCGCGCGTCGAGGCGATCAAGGCAGACATCATCGCCGGCAAGATCAAGGTGCCGACGACCAGATGACGAACTCGCACGAGTCCGCGCAAACGCGCACGCTCGCTGTGCGGATGCACGACATCTCCAAGTCCTTCGGTCCGGTGCGTGCCAATCGCGATGCATCTCTCGAAGTCGCACTCGGCGAGATCCATGCACTCGTGGGGGAAAATGGCGCCGGCAAGTCCACGCTCATGCGCATTCTGGGCGGATTGCTAACGCCGGATTCCGGCACTCTCGAAGTGAATGGCCGCGACGTCACGGGATGGAGCACGCCGGACGCCATTGCGGCTGGAGTCGGTGTGGTGCACCAGCACTTCATGCTAGTCCCGACTCTCACGGTCGCGGAGAACCTGGTACTTGGCAAGGAACCCACGAGCGGTGGGCAGCTGGATTACGGGCGCGCCGTGGCGGATGTGAAGCGACTTGGCGACGAGACAGGACTGGTGATCGACGGAACACGACTCGTTGCCGACCTCTCGGTGGGCGAGGCGCAACGTGTGGAGATTCTGAAGACGCTGTATCGCGGCGCCAGGATCCTCGTTCTCGATGAGCCGACTGCCGTGCTATCACCTCCGGAAGTGAAGGAGCTCGCACAGGTACTGCGGCGCGTCCGCGATAACGGCGGCACCGTCATCATCATCACTCACCGTCTGGACGAGGTGATGTCGCTCTCCGAGAACATCACGGTGATGCGCGCAGGCGAAACCGTCGCTCGCTTCCACACCGCGGATACGAATCCCGCCGAGATCGCGCAGGCGATGGTAGGCCGCCACGTGCGGCTTACTACTCGTGAGTTCGCGATCGTCACGGAGAGCGCAGCTGCCGCGAATGCAACCTCGGCATCGCGAGCGGGCAACGCTGCACAGGGCGCGCCATCCGGTGGCCTGGAAGTGCGTAACCTTATGGTTACGGGCTTTCGCAGGTCGTACGAAGTGAACGATGTGTCGTTCACCGTCAAACCGGGCGAGATTCTCGGGATCGCTGGAGTCGAGGGCAACGGCCAGAGCGAATTGATCGAAGCGATCGCGGGATTACGCGGTATCGCAGGCGGCTACATTGGAATCGGCGGACGGGATGTAACATCCGCCTCGCCGCGCGAGCGGACCGATGCCGGCCTGTCGCACATCCCCGAAGACCGTCAACGGCGTGGACTGATAATGAATTATTCAGTCGCCGACAATCTCATACTTGGGATGCAGCATCGTTTCACGCAGCACGGCTCGCTGGACCGCGCCGCGATAGCGCAATACGCCAGCGAGCAGATACGTACCTTCGACATTCGCCCCACCGATGCGTCGCTTCCCGCCCGTGCGCTGTCCGGCGGAAACCAGCAGAAGGTCGTGGTCGCGCGCGAAATGGGCGGCGGTCGTGACTACTCTGTATTGCTCGCGTCGCAGCCGACGCGCGGCGTCGACGTCGGCGCGATCGAGTTCATACACGCACGGCTTATCGCCGCGCGTGATGCCGGCAAGGCGATCCTGCTGGTGTCAGCCGAGCTCAACGAAGTTCTATCGCTGTCCGATCGCGTGGCCGTGATGTGTGGCGGCCGTTTCGTCGTCATGATGCCGGCCGCGGACGCAACCGAGGAAGTGCTCGGCGAGTACATGACGGGCGCGAGAGAAGCAGCATGACCGCAGCACAACGCGAAAAGATGGAGGAGGCACTGTTTCCTCCCGTCGTTGCGATCCTCATCGCCTTTGTGGCTGGCGACATCATCATGCTCAGCTTCAACCAGTCGCCGTTGGTCGTGTGGCGGCTGTTGCTCGAGGGGACCTGGGGCAACGCGTACGGCTTCGGCCAGGTGCTTTACAAGGCGACGACGCTTTCGTTCACGGGAATGGCAGTTGCGTTCGCGTATCGCGCAGGCCTGTTCAACATCGGCGGCGAGGGACAGCTCGCAGCGGGCGGACTCGCCGCCGCACTTGTCGGTTTCGCGCTACCGGTCGGGTTCCCTGCCCTGCTCGCGATTCTGCTCGGCTGCCTTGGTGCCGCAGCTGCCGGCGGAGTCGTTGGCGCGGTGCCGGGATATTTGCGCGTTCGTTTCGGCGCGCACGAGGTGATCACGACGATCATGCTCAATTTTATCGTGCTGGCGCTGCTCAACTGGTTCATTGCAACCAGGCTGCGCGTGCCGGAAACGTTGCACACGCCGGAGATTCATGCGGGCGCGATCGCGCGACTAAGCGCGGTGCTGCCGGCGTTCCACGGCTCTGCGGCGAATCTGTCGGTGATAGCTGTCCTGCTCACCGCGATCGCGATGTGGTACTACATGTTCCGCACGCGTGGAGGATACGAGCTTCGTGCGGTCGGCCTGCAGCCGGATGCAGCCGAATACGGAGGAATCTCCGTTGGCCGCGTTCTATTCAGCGCAATGACTGTATCCGGCGTCATAGCCGGCCTGGGCGGTATCAACTTCGTGCTCGGCTACAAGTACTACTACGAGGACGGATTCGCCGGCGGCACAGGTTTTCTCGGAATCGCCGTTGCCCTCGTCGGACGCAACAATCCGTTCGGCATCTTGCTCGCCGCACTGTTCTTCGCGACGCTGTCCCAGGGCGGCCTCGCAGTCAACGCGTTCGTTCCGAAGCAGATGGTGGACG
>DATNCZ010000494.1:0-6355 GCA_035553335.1 Gemmatimonadaceae bacterium | reverse complement strand
TCGTTGGCGAAGTCGTGCAGCAGATCGAGCGCCCCAATCCCGCGACATACCTGGGCAAGGGAAAGGTCGAGGAGTTGACGCAGACGATCGCGGACAAGGACGCGACGCTGCTCCTGTTCGACGACGAACTGAGCCCGTCGCAGGGAAAGAACATCGAGGACATCACGGGGAAGCGCGTGATGGATCGCGCCGAGCTGATCCTGGACATCTTCGCGACGCGCGCGCGCAGCGCCGAGGCAAAGATGCAGGTGGAGCTGGCGCAGCTCCAGTACATGTTGCCGCGGCTCACGCGCATGTGGGCCCACCTGGAGAAATTCCGCGGTGGCATCGGCGTCCGCGGTCCTGGCGAAACGCAGCTGGAGACGGACCGTCGGCTCATCAACCATCGCATCAAGGTTCTTACCCAGCGGTTGACGGAAGTTCAGAAGTCGCGCGAGGTGCAGCGTGGCTCGCGTCGGGGCGAATTCCAGGCGAGTCTCGTTGGCTATACCAACGCCGGCAAGTCGTCGATCCTGCGCGCGCTCGCGAGCGACAGCAGCATCTTTGTCGAGAACCGGTTGTTCGCGACGCTCGATCCGCTGACTCGTGAGGTCGAGCTTGCGGACGGCGAGAAGATATTGCTTACCGACACCGTGGGCTTCGTGCGCAAGCTGCCGCACCAACTGGTCGCGAGCTTTCGCGCGACGCTCGAGGAAGTACTCGAGGCGGACGTGCTGCTGCACGTGATCGACATTTCCGATCCGTTGTGGGAAGAGCACCGCGCAGTGGTCGTCGAGGTGTTGTCCGAGCTTGGCGCGAATCACAAGCCGGTGATCAACGTCTTCAACAAGTCCGACCTGCTTCCACCGGAAGTTCTCGACGCCTTGCGCGAGCGGATCGCCAACCTCATTCCGGACGCGGTATTCGCGAGTGCGGAAACCGAGGGCGGACTCGATGCGCTAAGGCGTGCGCTGCTGCGACGGCTCCGCGCTGCTCGGCGAGTCGTCGAGCTGCGAGTGCCGCTATCCGATGGCCGCCTGCTCGCCGAGCTGCACCGCAATGGCGACGTGCTGGCGCAGCGAACCGATGGAGACGAGATGATCGTCTCCGTCCGCCTTACCCCGGAAGCGCTGGGGCGGCTGGGCGATCGCGCCGTGGCTGTGTGACGGCGCGGTAGCCTCCGCGCGCGCCCATCCGGCCGCACAGACGCTGGATCTAGTGCCCCGGTATTCGCGCAGCCGAGAACGGCATCGCCAGTAAAGCCGTATAATATCGTCCAACATTCGTACGGCTTCTCTTTCCAGCACTGGCATGACACCGGGACGTTATTCTCTCTCGCTGATCGCCGCCGCGGCGGCGCTGTCCTTCGGTACTCGACACGTCGACGCACAGCAGAGTCCAGCCACGCCGGCAGAAGCGGCATGGTGGCATCACATCACCGTTATCGCCGCCGACAGCATGCATGGGCGTCGGACCGGAACCGCCGACTATGTGAAGGCCGCGCACTACGTCGCGGATCAGTTTGCGTCGATGGGACTTGAGCCTGGCGGCACGGACGGATTCTTTCAGACGGTACATCTCTCGGAAGCGCGCATCGTGCCGGAAGGATCCAGCATCGTGCTGCAGTATGCGACCAGTACCGACACGCTCCCTCTGAACGTGCAGCTCAAGCCATCGACCGTGTCGGAAGCTGCCGGACCGATGGTCTTCGTTGGTTATGGACTGAATCTGCCCGGCGCGCACGACGACCTCGCCGGCGTCGATCTGCACGGCAAGGTCGCGGTATATCTCAACAGGATGCCTCAGGGTCTGGGCGCAACGATGTTCGCGCACGGCCGCGCATCGCGTTGGAGAGAGCTGCAGCGGCTCGGCGCAGTCGCTGGAATCGCAATCGCGGATGCGCCGCCGCCCGGTCGCGCTCGTCCCGCGCGTCCCGCTGGCCGCCCGGTGACCGGCCTGGCTCAGGATCCGGCGGAACACGGTATTCTGGTGAACGTAGCGGCGGATAACGCCGAGAGAATTTTCGCCGGGTCAGGCCACACCTACGCGGAGATGGTTGCGCTCGCCGACTCGAACAGGCCGCTCCCGACGATCCAGCTTGGACCGAGCTTCCACGCAAGACTGCAGATCGAGCGGACTCCCCTCGATGCGCCCAACGTCGTTGGCATCCTGCGAGGGAGCGATCCCGGGCTGCGGGACCAGTATCTGGTCGTCAGCGCGCATCTGGATCACCTGGGAATCGGCCGGCCAGTGAACGGCGACAGCATCTACAACGGCGCGATAGACAACGCCTCGGGAATCGCGACTCTGCTCGAGACCGCGCGAGAATTTCACGACAGGAAGATGCGCGGGCGCCGCTCCGTCATCTTCCTCGCTGTAACCGGTGAGGAAGAAGGCGAGCTGGGCTCTGCCTATTTCGCTCTGCATCCGACAGTGCCTCAGGACCAGCTCGTCGCAGATCTGAACACCGACATGTACTTCCCGATCATTCCGTTCACCGGACTTTTCTCGTACGGCTGGGACGAATCCGACCTCGGCAAGGACATCATGCCGGTACTGAAGGCACACGGCATCGCCAACCTGGAAGACCCCGAGCCGGAACAGGTTCGATTCATTCGAAGCGACCAGTACAGCTTCATCCAGCGCGGAATTCCAGCGCTGGCATTCAAGGTGGGCTACATCAAGGGCTCGCCCGAGATGAAAGTCGTGACAGACTGGGTGGCCAATCGCTATCACAAGCCCTCCGACGATCTCGCGCAGCCGGTCGATTTCAAAACCGCTGTGTCGTTCGACTCGCTTTACTTCGACATCGTGCGCGCGGTAGCGGATCGCGAGACGCGGCCGGCGTGGTACAAGCAAAGCGTGTTCGCCTCGATTCCACGGGCAGGACAGTAGGCCGCGGGGACGCCGGAACGGTACGTACGCGTTCCATTGCAAATCGCAGCCGATCACATCGTTACCGACAACAGCCAAACAGGAACAGTTACCACGATATGACTCTGCTCGTCGAATATCGATGGGTGTAGCACGAGCTCTTGCCTTGATTGCGGGATTCCAGACAGTGCTGATCAGCTGTGCTGGAAGTGCAATCTCACCGCGTGATGCAGTGGTCGTCGCCGTCTCGAGCCAGTCGGGCGGGCGCGTCGCGCTGCGTTCCGACTCCGTGGCTTGCGGCTCGGGCGCCGCAGCTTCCGATGGTGCCGCACCCGGCGCTGTCCTGCATGCGGTTGCGAGAAGCGAGCGACGGCAATTCGCGCCGCGCTGGCGGGAAGACCCGGCCCACGCGGTAACCGTCAGGATCGACGCGCCGACAACGCTGGCGGGATGGAATCCGGCCTTTCGCACCGAAGTTGCCGCGGCGCTTCAGGCATGGGAGATCGCAGGCTCACCGGTCAGGTTCGCGCTCGTCGATGGGAATGCCGACGCCAACGTGCGCATCCACTGGATCGACAGGTTCGACGCGCACTACGAGGGCTGGACCACGGTCTCGTGGGATGACCGGGGCTGGCTCATCAGCGGCGACGTAACCCTGGCGCTTCACAGTCCGCAAGGACAGCTGCTGACGCCCAGCGAGCGCGCTCAGGTTGCAATGCACGAGGTCGGGCACGTCCTTGGACTCAGCCACAGCAGCAGCCCAGGCTCGATAATGTCGCCGACGGTCCGCGTGAAGACGATCGGAGCTGTGGACATCGAGACGCTTCAGTCGCTGTACATGTCGTCAGACGTGTCGTCGGTTGGACGGAACATGGCGCAGGGCGGCACTTCGCCCGACCGGTGTCCGGAACCCAAACCTTAGCGCACCAGCCTCGAAAGCTGGCCAGCGCCGCCCAACGGTTCGCGCCGGGTTGTCGACTCAATCCTGTAACATATTGTGGCGATGGATGTTACAGCGATGAGTTAATGTGATATGCGAGGTCTTCGCGCGCTGTGGCTCGGCGTTGCGATCGCGGACATTCGCAGAAATAATCGCGCGCTTTTTATACTCAGTTTTTTCGGTCTTCGTGTCGTAACTTACGGCATGCAACTCGAGCCAGTCGATCCTGAGCTTCCAATCAGCATTCGGGATGAAGATGCAGTCTCCGATGACGTACCCAACGCGCGCAAACTCAAGAAAAAGACCGCGAAACGCCTCGCAAAGCTGACCACGCTTCAGGCAAAGCTGTATGGCGATGGGAGGTACGCCGTGCTCGTCGTGCTGCAGGGACGGGACGCTTCGGGCAAGGACGGGACGATTCGGACAGTGTTCGGTGCGTGCAATCCGCAGGGATGCGACGTCACGAGCTTCAAGGTGCCAACGCCGCTCGAGCGCAGGCACGACTTTCTCTGGCGCGTGCACAACGTCGTCCCGCCACGCGGAATGATCGGGATCTTCAACCGGTCGCACTACGAGGACGTGCTCGCCGCACGAGTCCACGGGATCGTCGGAAAGCCGATCTGGATGTCGCGCTACGACCAGATCAACGACTTCGAGCGCATGCTGATCCAGAACAATGTGATCGTCCTCAAATTCTTCCTGCACGTATCAAGGGCAGAGCAGCGGCGCCGATTGCTGAAGCGTGTCGAGGAGGAAGACAAGAACTGGAAGTTCCGCGAAGGAGATCTGGACGACCGGCGCCTCTGGGACGCCTACACTGACGCCTATCACGACATGTTGCGTCGCACGTCGACGAAGGAAGCGCCCTGGTACCTGGTTCCCTCCGACGACAACAAGGTTCGCAATTACTTTATAACGGGAATCATGGTGCGCGCACTCAGGAAACTGAAGCTCCGTTATCCCAACGCAGATCCGAATGTTCTTCTCAGAGCGGAGCAGATTCTGACGGTATGACAGCTACAAGATCCCCCCAGCGTCCCAGGGTAGCCTTCATCGGCCTGGGCGCAATCGGCGCCCCGATCGCCCATCACGTCGCTCAAAAAACCACATTGGCAGTATGGAACCGCACCCGCGCAGTCGCTGCGGAGTTTGCGTCCGAAACTGGCGCCAGCGACGCAGAGTCGCCGGGTAGCGCTGCGGCAGGCGTGGATTTCCTGCTCACGTGCCTACCCACATCTGCGCAGGTCGAGGAGGTGTTGTTCGGCGTCAATGGAGCGGCGCCGAGCCTCGAGTCGGGCGCGATGGTGATCGATTGCACTTCCGGCGATCCTGCAACGTCGCGGAAGATCGCCGCCCGCCTCGCACGCAGCGGCGTCGCGTTCATCGATGCCCCAGTGAGTGGTGGCGTCTCCGGTGCGGTGGCCGGCCAGTTGACGGTGATGGTCGGCGGTGACGCGGGCGCTCTGGAGCGCGCTCGGCCGATTCTCGAGACATTCGCCGGCAAGATCGTCCACTGCGGCGCCATTGGCGCTGGTGACGCCGTGAAGGCGGTGAACAATGCGCTCCTGGCAGTGCATGTCTGGTCGACGGCCGAAGGGCTTGCCGCCCTCTCCAAGCTCGGCGTCGATCCCGCCGTGGCGCTCGACGTGATCAATTCATCCAGTGGGCGCTCGAATACTTCGATGAATCTCTTCCCGGAGCGCGTGCTCAACCGGAGCTTCCCTCGGACGTTCAGGCTGGCTCTGCTCGACAAGGATGTCGGGATTGCTGCCGGCATCGCCCGCGATACAGGGACGCCGGCGCCGCTCCTGGACGAGACGTCCCGATTGTTCGCCGAGGCACGTCGGGAACTGGGCGAGGAGGCCGATCACATCGAGGCGGTGAAGGTGGTCGAGCGGCGGGCCGGAACCACGATCGGCGGCCGAATCCAGTAGCCTGCATGGGCTATATTTGAGCCGGATGACAGAGCACACTGAAACCATTCTGGATGCAAGCGCGGTGGAGCGAACGCTCCGCCGCATGGCTGGTGAGATAGTCGAAGCGAATGGCGGTACTGACAACCTCGTAATCGTCGGGATCCAGCGACGGGGAGTTCAGCTTGCCGATCGCATAGTTGCACTCATCAACGCGAGCGACGGTGTCGCAGTCCCGCGCGGAGCCCTCGACATCACCCTCTATCGCGACGATCTGCAGACCATAGGTCCGAGACCGGTGGTGGGGGCGACCGAGCTTCCGGGCTCGATCGACGGTTGCAACGTCGTCATCGTCGATGACGTCCTGTTCACCGGGCGAACGATCCGGGCTGCGCTGGACGAGCTGGCGGATTTCGGCCGTCCCGCCCGCATCGAGCTGGCCGTGCTGATCGATCGCGGTGGCCGCGAGCTGCCGATCCAGCCTGACATCGTCGGCAAAAAGGTGGCCGCGCGAGCCGGCGATCGGGTGGACGTGCAGGTGCACGAGATCGATGGTCAGTCGGCTGTGGTCCTCGTGTCCAAGCGATTCGAATGACAGCAGCGGCGCCGCTCGGAAAGGATTTGTTGGGGCTGGAGCCCCTCAGCGGGG
>DATNCZ010000493.1:0-4827 GCA_035553335.1 Gemmatimonadaceae bacterium | reverse complement strand
GTGAGATTCAGAAGATTGATTTTGGACATGTGGGGTCGGCGGGCGACGGCGCGAAGGGCCTACCATAAGCCATTGCCGGCCATAAATTTAACCGATCTACATGCAATCATATTATCAGGTCGTGGCACTGCCCCAGCACGCCGCGTGAGCGCCCCCGAATTTCCCGCGACAACCGAGCGAACCACCCTCTGCGGCGCACTTCGCGCCGAGCATGCCGGAACGCAGGTGCGACTGGGCGGATGGGTCGAGAACTCGCGCAACCTTGGCGGGATGGTCTTCCTGAACCTGCGCGATCGCGCGGGAGTCGTTCAGGTCTCTTTCAATCCCGACTTCACCCCCGCTGCGATGATCGAGGCCGCGTCGTCGGTTTCGCTCGAGAGCGTCGTGCGCGTCGAGGGCACTGTTGCATTGCGTCCGCAGAACATGGCGAACGCCGACATGGACACCGGGGCGGTCGAGGTACAGGCAACTTCGATAACCGTGCTGGGACCGGCGGAGTCGATAGCGATGCCGGTCGTCGCCAAGGGATCGAACCTGCCGGCGGAAGAGATACGGCTGCGCTACCGCTACCTGGATCTGCGTCGCGCGCCGCTGCAGGCGAACCTCATACTGCGCCACCGGCTGCTGCAGGTGACGCGCGCATTTCTCGACGCGCGCGGATTCCTGGAAGTCGAGACGCCGATCCTCACCAAGCCGACACCGGAAGGTTCGCGCGACTACGTGGTGCCGAGCCGGCTGCATCCCGCCGAGTTCTACGCCCTGCCGCAGTCGCCACAGCTGTACAAGCAGTTGCTGATGATCTCGGGCATGGATCGCTATTTCCAGCTGGCGCGCTGCTTTCGCGACGAGGACCTGCGCGCGGATCGTCAACCTGAATTCACGCAGATCGACATCGAAGCGTCGTTCATCACGCCGGAAGATCTCTACACGCTGACAGAAGGCATGCTTCAGGCGCTGTTCGCGGTTGCCGGCGTCGAGATCGCGACACCATTCCCGCGAATGACGTACGCCGATGCGATGGAGAATTACGGCTGCGATCGTCCGGACATGCGTTACGGATTGCAGATTCGGGACGTGACCTCCGTATTCCGGGAGTCCGACTTCGCCATTGCGCGCGCGGCGATCGCTTCCGGCGGCCGGGTACGGGGGATAGTGATTCCTGGCGGAGCCGCGCTCTCACGCAAGCAGGTGGACGAGATCGAAGGTGCAGCCAGGAGCGCGGGCGCCGCCGGGCTGATGCGTATCAAGTGCGTGAACGGTGTCGTCGAGGGTGCACCGGCAAAGGCTCTCACCGATGCCGGTCGTGCAGCGTTGCGGTTGTCGGATGGCGATCTGATGTTGCTGGTGGCCGGTCCGGATCACATCTCGAATCCCGCACTCGATCGCACACGTCAGGACGCCGCGCGCCGGATGTCGCTGGTGCCGGATGGCGCAAGCGAGCTGCTCTGGGTGACTGATTTCCCCATGTTCGCCGTGGATCCGGAGACCGGACGTCTCGACGCGATGCACCATCCATTCACCGCACCGAATCCGGAAGATCTTGGGTTCCTCGACAGCGACCCGGCACGAGTTCGTGCGCTCGCGTACGACGTGATTCTCAACGGGACGGAGCTGGGCGGTGGCAGTATCCGTATCGGCGACCCGGCGCTTCAGCGGCGGGTACTGTCCCTTCTGGGTATCGATTCCAACACGGCCGAGGAGCGCTTCGGCTTCCTGCTGGAGGCGCTCTCCGCAGGCGCCCCGCCGCACGGCGGAATTGCATTAGGCTTCGACAGGATAGCGATGTTGCTCGCGGGGGCCCCCAGCTTGCGTGATGTCATCGCATTTCCCAAAACGACTGCGGCGCGCGCATTGTTCGAGGGAGCGCCGACCGTGATACCGGCCGACGAGCTCGCTGCGCTACATCTCAAACCCGCTCACGCTTGACCGTTTCAGACGACAACACGGCGCTCAGGATCTCGACGGAAGGCGCCGACATGCTCACTCTCGCGGGAGTGAACGACGAGAATCTCACCGAGCTCATGCGCCAGACGGGAGCGCGTGTCGCTCTTCGTGGCGATACCATGACGCTGACAGGTGCGCGCGAAGAGGTGGAACGGGCGCAGCCGGTGGCGCAGCGCATGATCGACCAGGCCAAGCGCCAGCTTCCACTCACCGCGGACGACGTCCTGCGGATGAGCCTGGATGGCGTGCGCCCGGATGGCTCTGCATCGGACGAGCGGATCGTTCTGCCGGGAATCCGGAAGGTCATCCAGCCAAAGACGGCGGGCCAGGCTGAATATCTCAAGCAGATCAGCGACAACGACATCGTGATCGGCATCGGTCCGGCGGGAACGGGAAAGACGTATCTCGCTGTGGCTGCCGCGGTCGATGCCCTCTCGCGCAAGCGCGTGCGTCGCATAGTGCTTGCGCGCCCCGCCGTCGAGGCTGGCGAGAGTCTCGGTTTCCTTCCGGGTGACATGCAGGCCAAGGTCGATCCGTACCTGCGCCCGCTGTACGACGCGCTGGAAGACATGATGCCGGCCGAGCGTGTGCAGAAGGCGCTCGAAACGCGCACGATCGAGATTGCACCGCTTGCATACATGCGCGGCCGCACGCTCGCCGATGCGTTCGTCATCCTCGACGAGGCGCAGAACGCAACTGCTGCGCAGATGAAGATGTTTCTGACTCGACTCGGCGTCAATTCACGCGTCGTCATAACGGGCGACAAGACGCAGATCGACCTTCCGCGTCGCGAAGATTCGGGGCTGGTGCAGGTCGAGCGGGTGCTTGCCGGAATCGAGGGCATATCGTTCTTCTACTTCACCGACGCCGACGTGGTGCGACACAGACTCGTGCGTGACATCATCAAGGCGTACGCCGAGGATACGACGGGGTGACGCGATGAATCTGTGGCAACGACTCTCGGAGCGTGATGCCGCGGACGAGGCGGATCCTCCCGATCGCAACAAGCGCGACGATGCAGTTGCGCGAACATCCTTCGCGCCGCGACTCGATGTAATACTCGAGATAGCGGCTGTCACGGCGCGCATACTGCTCGACCCGCGTGTGACTTTCGCGCTCGCCATAGCGGTCGCGATCCTCGTTCCGGGTCGCGTGGGCGAGTTGGTCACCGCCTTTCTTGTCGCGGTCGGCGCGTTGCTCGTGTATCGCGCCAGGCAGTGGCGCCGGATTCCGGATCACATCCGCTGGCTCGCGTGGGCGGACCTCAACATGCCGCTCATGCGACGGCTGAGTCTGGAAGCGCCTGGCACTTACGCCCACACGATCGCGATGGCGAATCTCACCGAAGCCGCGTGCAACGCCATCGGTGCGGACGGTCTGCTCGGCCGCGTTGGATCGTACTATCACGACGTGGGCAAGCTTCGGAAGCCGCAGCACTTTGTCGAGAACCAGCCGCGCGGGCGCAATCCGCACGACAAACTCAAGCCGGCTACGAGCGCCGCGATCATACGCTCGCACGTTCGGGACGGCATCGAGCTGGCCAAGGAGAACGGTGTTCCGCGGCCCATCCGCGCGTTCATCGCCGAGCACCACGGGACTCTTCCGATCGCGTACTTCCTGGCCAAGGCGCGCGAGCGCGACGACTCGGTGAACGCCAGCGAATATTCGTATCCAGGCCCGATTCCGCAGAGTGCAGAAACCGCAATCTGCATGCTTGCAGACGCCGCCGAGGCGAAGGTGCGAGCCCTGGCCGATCCGACGCCGGTGGCGATACGTACGATGGTCGAAGCAACGATAGCACAGCGGATGGAAGAAGGGCAGCTGGCTGACGCGCCGATCACGCTGCGGCAGCTCAGCATCGTGCGCGAGCAGTTCGTGCGTATTCTCACTGGCATGTTTCACGGCCGGATCGAGTATCCGTCGCCGGTGCGGCCGATGGCCATTGCGCCGAAACGCGATTCGCGCGCGAGCGCGTGAGCGTAGCCGTCGACGTATCACGCGATGGGGTTCGAATCGCGCTGTCCGAAGAGCGGGTGCGCGAGATCGTTCGCGCCGTGTGCCGTCGCGAACGAGTGCGCGAGGCGCTGATCTCGGTTGCGTTCGTCCGGAACGCGACGATCGCGCGAATGAACAGAGAATTCCTGGGCCACTCCGGTGCGACGGATGTCATCACGTTCGAGCTGGATGGCGGACGCACGCGCTCATCGCGCCGCGCGATACTCGGCGACATCTACATTGCGCCGGAGGTGGCGCGCCGGAACGCGATAGAGAACGGCGTTGCTATTCGCGAGGAACTGACCCGGGTCATCGTACACGGCACCTTGCATGTGCTTGGATACACACATGCGGAAGGGTCTCATCGCACCACGGGCGACATGTGGCGCCGTCAGGAGGAGATCCTTGCCTCAATCGCTTGAGGCGCTCGTCGCGGATTTCGAGGCCGGAAAATCGGCCGCTCTGGCGCGTGCGGTAAGCATCGTCGAGAATCATCGCGCCGGTTATGACGAGCTGATGACGAGACTGCACCCGCACATCGGCCGCGCGCAGCGTCTGGGAATCACGGGACCGCCGGGCGCGGGCAAGAGTACCGTTACGAATCTGATCGTGCAGTCGCTGCGGCAGGAAGGACACACCGTTGGTGTGATTGCCGTCGATCCAACGTCACCCTTCACGGGTGGCGCGCTGCTCGGGGACCGCGTGCGGATGGAATCCGTAGCGCTCGATCCGGGTGTGTACATCCGGTCGATGGCGACGCGCGGATCGCTCGGCGGACTTTCCGCGCGCACTGCGGAGGTTGCGGACGTGCTCGACGCGTTCGGCTTCGACAGAATCATCATCGAGACGGTGGGAGTTGGGCAGACCGAGCTCGACATCGCACGCACT
>DATNCZ010000492.1:0-5092 GCA_035553335.1 Gemmatimonadaceae bacterium | reverse complement strand
CGGAAACAGCCTCGCGCACATTGCGTTCCCTGCGCCGTTCACGCCGCGCCTGCTGCCTAACGACGCCGGGCGACAGATGATGAACTCAGCTTCGATCGCCGTCTCGCCATCCGGAAACCGGCTGGTGGTCGCCTATCATTTCACCAGCCGATTGGATTTTGTCGACTCCGCAGAGAGGCTCTATCGGTCCGTTGAAGGACCTCACGAGATATTGCCGTCGCTGAACGTACCGTTATCAGAGGGCCCCGGATTCAGGCAGGAAGCGTCTACTCAGATGGCATACGCGTCGGTGCAGGCCACACAAAACTACGTGTATGCGATGTTTTGTGGGTGCACGAGGTCGAGCGACACTAGACCGACAAGATTGGAGGTTTGGAAGTGGGATGGTTCGTTTGTAGCCGAATATATCCTAGACCATCAGGTCGAAGCTTTTACCGTTAGCAGTGACGGCTCGCGGCTTTGGGGGGCATTTCCTGAGCCGGTGCCGCAAGGCACCTATCGCGCGACAATTGGCGAATGGCATCTCCCGGCACGTTAGGCAGATTTGGGGGAAAGCCGTTGCTGACGAGCGGAGTTTGCCCGAGGACGACGAGCTGTGGCCTGCGTTAGAACTCTTCTGCTACGTAGAGAGCTCCCAAGGCTCTGCAGGATATCTGAAGTGTCTTCGAAACAACATGCATAGGAGAGTTCATGAGGACGAAACAGCGGCTCGTACACGCTACGAGCATGATGAGAGTTCTGGCGATTGCCGGAGGCCTCTTGGTCGCAACGGGCGCATGGACACGATACTCGGCCTCGCGAGATTCGTTGGCGGTGCCAGTGTCGGCGGTTTCCGAAGCGGCAGGCACCTGCGATGGTGGCGGGAGCTGTGGCGTTGCGGCAAACTGGACTTGTGTGGTTGGCATCTTCTGGTATTTCAATTGCAAGCCGAATGGCCCTCCCCAGTGACCAGCTTTAGCACTGGGGTTTGTCGCATACAGTGACTTGCAGAGTTCTTGGGAGCAGGCTTGAGGCTGAACCTGGAGAAGAGAGAGGATCCGTTTCCGAAGGCAAACTGCTCACCGGGATAAGCCGGCTTTCTACTGCGCGTAGATTCGAGCTGGACTTTCACATTGCGCTTTTTCTCCGGTTGGCGTAGCCTCTGTTTCTGCCTAAATGGAAACGCATCCTTGAAAAGCCTGAACGGGCCACGCGGGCAACGAGAAGGAGAACGCGAGCCCGCGTCCAGCTTCGCCGTCCCGATTTGGCACGATCTGCGTTACGCCGCTCGATCCCTTCGGCGAAGCGGATGGTTTACCGCAGTCGCCGCGACCATCATCGCGGTGGGCATCGGATCGTCCGTCGCCATGTTCAGCGTCGTCAACCAGCTGATACTGCATCCCCTCCCGTTTACCGACTCGGAGCAGTTAGTCCTCGTCGCATCGCGGAGCCCGCGCATGGGCGTCGGAATTTTCGTCGACGCTGCGATGGTGGATGACTGGGGGCACCGAGCAAAATCGTTCGATGCACTCAGCATCATCGCACCGCGAACCGGGATTCTCCGTGACGCTGATCGTTCCATTTACGCGCAAGGGGCCGACATATCTGCGTCGCTGCTCGCTCGACTCGGCGTTTCTGCTGAGGTGGGGCGGCTCTTTTCCGATGCGGATGAGATGTCCGGCGCCCCGCGAGTCATTGTCCTAACGGACCGGTCCTGGCGACGAGACTTCGGGACGCGCCATGATGTCATCGGCCGCACGGTCTCTCTGAGCGATACAACGTACACGATTGTCGGCGTCGCATCCGAACGGTTGGGAGCGATCCGCACGTACGCTCCCGACGACTACTGGCTGCCGCTCACGAGTGCCGAGCAACGGCGGCTGGTGGCCGACGATCGATACGTGCAGGCGATCGGTCACATCAAGGCCGGAATATCCAAGACTCGGGCAGAGACAGAGCTGAAGCTACTGGCTCAGCAGTGGGAGAACGCGCACGGCACGCCGCAAAGCAGCTACACGCCAGCCCCGGCTCTCGTGCTTCCGAGCGACATGCTCGGGGCGAATCTCGTCGTAGGCCTCTGGGCTCTGTTAGGCACGACGATACTCGTCATGCTCCTCGGCTGCGCGAACGTGGCAAACCTTCAGTTAGTCCGTGCGGCCAAGCGCCGCGGCGAGATCGCCGTATTGAGCGCCCTCGGCGCCTCGCGCGGGCGACTGCTGCGCCAACTCTCCGCCGAGGGCGCTATCGTTGCAATCATCGGCGGCAGCGCAGGGCTCGGTATCGCGGACTTGATATTGCGCGGGCTCGTCGCGTTCCACCCTCAGGCGCTGCCGCAATTGGAGGCCGTTCAATTCGATTTGCGAGCGGTCGCCTTCGGGGTTGCGGTCGCCGCGATGACCAGCATCCTTTGCGGCCTCGTTCCCGCCTGGTACGCGACGTCGAGGCGGTTGGCAGACGCGACACGGACGGTGTGGGGGGGTGGGCGCTCAACCGCCAGGACACGCGTCCCGTCGGCGGTGGTCGTACTCGAAATCGCGCTGTCCGTTGTCCTCCTCGTCGACGCAGGGTTGCTGGTTCGCAGCTTTGCGCGAATGAACTCCACTGATCCTGGCTTTCGTCCTAACGGCCTCGTCGAGCTAACCGTTCAGCTTCCACAATCTGAATATCCTGACTCAGCCTCCCGCACCCAGTTCTGGAGTGAGCTACTGTCACGCGCGCGTGGGATGCCGGGCGTGGCGGATGCGGTGCCGGCTACAGCGAGCATGGCGTTCGACATCGCAGGACTCATGGGAGCCGACGTCCAGCTCGAGAACGGCACGACAAACTCAGTTGGTTCTCCAATCATGCTATCAGTACGCAGCGTGCCCAGCGGCTATTTTCGGACTCTTGGCATTCCAATCCGACGGGGAAGCACCTTCAGTCGATACGAAGAGCGGGCAGCAACAGGCATCGCCGTAGTCGGACACTCACTGGCCGCGCGACTATGGCCCAACGCGGATCCGATCGGGAAGCGTTTTCGCCTACTACCAAGCGAACCGTGGCTCAGGGTCATCGGAGTGGTAAGCGATATCGGCTTGGTTGGTCCGGGAACCGATAACATGTCGATGCAAATGTATCTGCCTTCCGCCGAGGTCCGGTTGGATCATGCGCAAGTGCTGTTCGTACGAGCTCGCGCCGGGACGATCGATGAAAGCCTGGTTGCGTCGTTACGGGCACTCGTTCATTCTATTGCGCCCCGCGTTCCCGTCCTGTCCGCACAATCAGCGTCCACCTATCTAAACGACAAACTCGCCGGCCCGCGATTCAGCACGAGCATCATGCTCGCGTTTGCAGTGGTGACGTTCGTACTCGCCTCCTTCGGTCTATACAGCGTCATCGCATACAACGTGAGCCGCCAGACGCATGACATTGGCGTCCGCATCGCGTTAGGCGCGCAGCCGTACGATATCGCCCGGACCGTCGTACAGTGGAGTGTGCGACTCGCTGTGATCGGAGTTGTCGTTGGGCTGTTGATCGCCTTCGCGAGTGTCGGCGCCATACGAGCGCTCCTGTACGGAGTGAGTACCGCCGACCCCACCATTTATATCATCGTTCCGTTCGGGCTCATGCTCGTGACACTGGCTGCTAGCTACACTCCGATGCGCCGAGCGCTGCGCGCGGACCCCGTACGAGTGTTGCGCGCCGAGTAAGCGGCAGCACCAATCACTAGTCCTGGATCGTCGCGAAGATCGACTTGCTCCGTGTGCGTTCGACTCCGCGAGTTGGCGGAGATCGAGACTGGGTTCGGGTTGAAACCAAGCTGATCGTCGCCTAGGTTTCCGTGCGAACCCTAAGTTCCTCCGGAATGCTCACTTACGAATTCGCTCGCGCGGCCGGACACACGTTTGCCAGGTTCTGCGCCGATCTCGGCAGCCCCGGCTGAGCGGCCAGACTCCAAATGAGCACGCGCGACACCATCCGCGCTGCTCTAGTCTCCGCAGCGCGGTCACTCGGCGCGCCCGACGACCTCGACCCGGTCATGGAGCGCCCCAAAGATCCGTCCCACGGCGATTGGGCAACCAACGTCGCCATGACACTCGCGCGCCCGCTCCGCCGGAAACCGGCCGACATCGCGCGCGACCTGGTCGCCAAGTTGGACTTGGCCGCCGCCGGCATCGAACGCGTCGAGATCGCCGGCCCCGGCTTCATCAACTTCCACGTCGCCGCGGGCACCACCGCCGGCGCGTTAGGCGACATTCTCGCGCGCGGCCCAACATACGGCTCGTCTAACGCAGGCGCAAACTGCCCGGTCAACGTCGAGTTCGTCTCCGCCGCGGGCGTCGACTACTCTCTCTTGGCCGAGCCGGAGGAGCAGGAGCTCATCGAGTCGCTGCTCGATTTCCCGGCGCTGGTGGCGGGCGCGGCGCAGGCGCTGGAACCCCACCGCGTGGCGGGCTACCTCCACGAAACGGCGCGCCTCGCGCAGCTCTGGTACCCACAAGCACCACGTGCTCAACAAGCCGGCCGAGATCACGGCGGCGCGACTGGTGCTGGCGCGCGCCACGCAGATCGTTTTGCGCAATGCCCTGGTACTCCTGGGGCTCTCGGCGCCCGAGCGAATGTAGAGCGCCCACGATGCTCGGCGTCCTGAACCAATGAAAAAAATCGGGTTCCTGTCCTTTGGTCATTGGACAACGTCGCGCCCATCGGTCGCGCGATCGGCGCGCGATGTCCTTCAGCAATCGATCGAGCTCGCCGTGGCGGCGGAACAACTCGGCGCCGACGGCGCGTACTTTCGCGTGCATCACTTTGCCCAGCAGCTCGGGTCTCCCTTTCCGCTTCTCGCGGCCGTCGCTGCCCGGACGAGTCGCATCGAGATCGGAACGGCGGTCATCGACATGCGGTACGAGAATCCGTTCTACATGGTGGAGAACGCGGGCGCGGCCGATCTGATCAGCAATGGGCGGCTTCAGCTCGGCATCAGTAGAGGCTCACCGGAACAGGTGGTCGAAGGCTGGCGTCACTTCGGCTACACGCCGCCCGAAGGGGGAACCGACGCGGACCTGGGTCGGCGTCATGCGGAAGTCTTTCTCGACCTGTTGCGCGGCGAAGGATTCGCCAAACCCAATCCTCG
>DATNCZ010000491.1:0-2866 GCA_035553335.1 Gemmatimonadaceae bacterium | reverse complement strand
GCCGCGCGACGTCGACCTCTGACCTCGGCGCGGACGAATGCGGTACCTGCTCGACACGAACGTCATTTCCGAGCCGTTCAAACGATCGCCTGAATCGAAAGTCGTCGACTGGCTCGCGAGTCAGTCCCCACTCGACCTCTGTGTCAGTGTCCTCACGCTCGGCGAGCTCACGATGGGGTTTGAGCTCGCCGCCGCCGGCAAGCGGCGCGAAGAGCTTCAGATCTGGGTGACACAGGATCTCCCTCGCCGATTCGTCGGCAGACTACTTCCAGTTACCGACGACATCGCGCGCGAGTGGGGTCGCCTATCTGCCGAGGGTCGGCTGCGTGGCCGCGAGCTTCCGGCCGTTGACGGGCTGCTCCTCGCAACAGCCAGTATCGAGCAGTTGACCTTCGTCACGCGCAACGAGCGTGACTGCTCGGGGCGCGGCATTCCAACGCTGAATCCCTGGGCATAACGCGCGACGTGCGCTGACCTCGCTCGCATTCAGAACGTCAGAACGCTTCGCGTAGATCCGAAGTACGGCCGCATGTAGCAGCGCGGATCGCGACTCAGATGCGAACGACTCACGTCGTAACGCTTCGCGTCGAGACGTCCGCCACTTCGCGGAGCGGCCGATGGTTGCACAACTCGAGCTGATCACGGGCAAAGCACCGGCCGAGACGACCGCACGGGCCGGCGCGGAGGTTTCCGATCGTCTCGAAGAAATGCTCGGTCGCTACCTCGGCGCCGGCATCCTCGCTGCCATCGGCGATCCGGACGTGACAGAGGTCTACGTCAATCCGCAGGATTGCGCGGTCCGATACGACACGCGTTCACGCGGCAAAGTGGACAGCGGTGAATTCATCGATGGTCACCGTGTCGAGATGTTCCTCAATGCTGTTGCAAGTCGACTCGGCGTCACGCTCACGAGCGCGAGTCCACGCCTGGAAGCAGAGCTGCCCGTTCGTGTCTTCTCCGGCGCGCGACTCCAAGGATTCATTCCGCCCGTTACCTCCGGCCCGGCGTTCAACATCCGGAAGCCGGCGAGCTCGATCTACTCGATCGATGACTACGTCGCATCGGGTGTTCTCGCGGAAGATCAAGCAATCGTTCTGCGCGCGACGATCGCCGAACGGAAGAACATTCTCGTCGTCGGCGGGACGAATACCGGCAAAACGACGCTCGCGAACGCTCTGTTGCATGAGATCGCCATTCAATTCCCCGCCGATCGTGTCGTCATTCTCGAAGACACCGTCGAGTTGCAATGCGCGGCGCGCGACCAACTCGCACTTCGCACGACGACATCGACGACCCTCGCTGACTTGCTTCGCAGCGCACTGCGAACGAGTCCGAGCCGAATCATCGTTGGCGAGGTTCGCGGCGCGGAGGCGCTCGACCTCCTCGATGCGTGGGCGACCGGTCACCCGGGCGGCGTCGCGACGCTTCACGCATCGACCGCCGAAGGCGCGCTGACTCGCCTCGATCGGCTTGCTCAACGCGCAAACGTGCCGCCGCAAGCGGAGCTCGTCGCGGAGGCTGTTCATCTCGTCGTCGTCATCGACGGACACCACTCTCGCCGGCGCGTTACCGAGATCACACGCGTTCGTGGCCTCGATCGCCGCGGCCACTTCGTCCTCCAGCGTCTTCGCGACGCGACTCCAAGACTCGGAGAGCTGCAATGACCGATCACTCCCCTTTTCGGCGCGCCATCTCCTCGGCGATCGTCGCTTTGATGCTCATTCCGAGCGCGGCTCTGGCAGCACCGGTAGGACTCGGCGCCGACATGCCTTGGACGGGACCTCTTCAGGGTCTTCTGGACAATCTCAGCGGCACCACTGCGCGAATTCTTGGTGCGCTGGCCTTCGTGCTCGGCGGCGCGATCTGGGCGTTCACCCGCCACGAAGAGGGCGCGAAGCGCTTTGGCCAGGCAATCGTCGGCATCGCCATCATGGTTGGAGCTGCGAACATCGTGAACTCTCTCGCCTTTGTCGGAGCGCTGGTCTGATGTCTGACCTGAATCGCACCGCTGCTGACCATCTCGTCAGTTCGCGGTCCATTGGTGCTGACACGCGGACGGTGCATCCGATTCACGTCTCACTCATACGGCCGGTGCTGTTCGCCGGCGCAGAACCGGCCGTCGTGATCGTGGAGACGTGCGTCGTCTTTGCGCTGCTCTTCGTCGTGGGAATTCACATCATGACAGTAGCCATTGCTGCGTTCTGGCTGACGGTAGTTCACGGCACGATGGTGTGGATCGCGAAGCAGGAGCCGCAAATGAGCATCCTGTATGTGCGCAGCCTATGTGGTCGCGATTTCTACGCGCCGCAGGCACGGGCGCATGCGGCAACGCCAGCGCCGAAACCGTCCATCGTCGCTCTGAGCTGATCGAGGTCACGATGGATCTCCTTAGCCTCTCGCTCGGATTTGGCGTTGCCGCGGTCGGTACTCGCGTGATGCGCCGACTTCGCGAACATCGTAGCGAACCGGCAGGCGTTGCTGATCTGTTGAACTGGGGATTTCTCATCGAAGAGGGTCCGCCAGTCATCATTCTCCAGAAGGATGGCAGTCTGATGGCGGGCTGGCGCTATCGAGGCCCCGATGTCGCCGCCGCCACCATCGACGAAATCGACGCACTCTCCAATCATGTGAACGATGCCCTGCTGCCGTTCACCGACAATTGGATGTTCCACGTCGATGCGATTCGTCGCCCCGCGGCGACGTACGATGCGGCCGCTTTTCCGGACGCAGTCTCTCAGATCATCGACGATGAACGCCGAGAGGCACATCAGAGCGACCGTCGTCGCTCGGGTGGGCAGTATGAGACGAGCTACTACTTCGTCGCAACGTTTCTACCGCCGGGCGATGCAATGGCGCGCCTCGCCTC